>JAKAAL010000062.1 GCA_021802375.1 Bacillota bacterium
AATCTGCGAAAGCAGTATCTCGTCCAGGGTAAGGAATTAAAGTCGTCCAGCCTGTATGGGTCGAAGCCAGCACTTGGCCGAGATCTGCTAGAGATGTTGTGGCACCAGGATTATGCCGTATTTATAGAGCTGACGGATAAAAAATACATGTTGTGTACGCAAATCACTAATGTGATATGCTTCCCGCTCTTGGAGTCGCGTTGGTCAAATAAGACCCTAGAGACCATACGAGGCTGTGCTGACTTCCTCTATGATTCCGTGCCTCCGCGGGTGTTCTATAAGTTTTCCGTGGCGTGTGAGTCCCGAAAAGAGGTAGACTTCAACCTTTTCCTCGGAGAGCTCCGTCGGTTCTTAATGATCGACGAGACGGCTCAACGTTGGAGGACAATGCTGGACCAGACGCTTCAATATTGCTCAGCGTCCCACCGTCGAGAACCCTTGCATCACCTACTGTTGCCGGATCCGGACTATGATGGTCGAGGAAAAATCATTAGTGCTCTCCCGCACATATCGAGTCTTGCCACGATTGCTGCCAGAGCGGAGCAGTACCGGCTGACGCATGATCTTGCAGGACCGACGATCATTCATGACGAGCAACGCCAACTCTGGCCGATTTTAACAAAGAACGTTGAGTTTCTGCGCGAAAACGATGCCCGTCAGTATGCGCGAGGCAATGAATTGGAGAATCGGGTCTCATACTATTTACCCGATGCCCAATTTGAGGTGCGCAATTCGGCGGATGAGCCTGCTATTCAAGCGGCCGATATCTTGGCGGGATTTACCTTTCGGATCTGGCGGGACCTGATGCAAGGGCAGGTGGCGTCGTCCATCCATCGCGATTTCGCTGGGCGGCTTCTAGACTATCCGAGCAAGGACCCCACATGTGGGCTCAATATGGTCGTGCCGCAAGGGCAGGTTGATAAGTTTCAGGCGACGTTTGGACACTGATACTTGATTCCGGAAGGGACCCTAGCCAACACTGCGCGCAAAATGCCATAAGCGGTAGGGATCGGGTCTCCGTCGATATAAGATTTAGATAAATGCCAAACGTTGGAGGTCACAATGAATAATGGAGAAGTGTTATCGGATGTGCTTGCGCCGGGATTGGCGGCAGTCTTTGTGGGCACGGCGGTAGGAACCACATCCGCGATACGCCAAGCCTACTACGCGGGGCCCGGGAACAAATTCTGGCGGATTCTCGCGGAGACGGGGTTCACCCCCCGCCGTTTACGTCCCCAAGATTATCGGGAGATCCTCAAGTTTGGATTCGGACTGACGGACGTTGTGAAAGATCAATTCGGGCCAGACAACGCGCTTCAACGAACGACCGGATCAGGTGTAGACCTTCGGGAACGTCTCTTGGCCATATCTCCTACATGGATTGCCTTTAACGGTAAGACGGCTGCCCGATGGGCTCTAGGGCGTCGGCGCGTCGACTACGGTGAACAACCCGAACGTTGGGGTTCCAGTCGTCTTTTTGTATTGCCATCCACGAGCGGCGCCGCCAATGGTTATTGGGACGAGGATGTATGGCGCCGTTTCGCAGAACAGGCTTGCCGATCAATCCCCCACTGCCAGAGACCTAGAGAACATGGCGCTCCGAAAGACCCATGCTGCGGCTTGTGAGATGGTGTGTTGTGGCTCTCACTGAAAAATCGTTCGGAGAGGAGGAGGACCATGGCGAAAACGGGTCTGCGCGTGGCGGTTTGTCCTGTGCCAGGTTGTGACGTGTCCATCCCGCTCGCAAAGGGCCGTCCTCAACCATGCCCATCGCATGGGATGCGGTTGATTCAACGATGCTCAAGCTGTGGGGCTGCCATTACGGAGAGGCCAGCATGCGCAAAGTGTGGCGAATTGTTGCAATAACTAACGATGGTGCGAGAACACATGAACAGTGGTGAGGAGGTGCGTGGTGATGGTCAACATCCGTGAAGCACGACAGAGGGCCGTCGAGTTTATTACGGAGGACTATGGGTTGGACGAAACCTACGAGTTTGAGTTGCAGCGCCAGCAACGTCGGCAAGGGCAGTGGGAACTGGAGTTTTTGGTGGTGGAATACGGTCGCACGGCGCTATTCAACCGTCGTCAACGCCTCAGAGAGGTTTCCGTCTTGGTCGTGCTCGATGCGAGCGATGGTGAGGTGACCTATTGCGGCGATCCCGACGATTGGATCGATGATGACATTGAAGATTGACATCTAAGAATGGTGCGTCAAGGGATCCCGCCTAGCTGATACAGACTCGGAAATGCCAATACATAGATGGAGCGAATACATGGGGAAAAACAGGGTGACTAGCGACGTTCGAGACTTGATGTCCACTCTCAACAATTATACCGCGGGGATCGCGATGGCTCTGAAAAAGACACCCACGACGGACTACCAGGTAGTCCATGGTATGTGCTTTATGGTGCCGCCTAGCGAACCATGGCGGCCGTGGAACCAGGACATCGATTACGATTATGGAGATTGGGGTTTGGTACGCCTATCAGTATCGGCTAGCCAGTTGTTGCCACGCTTGACGGATTGGTTCGAGGACCGGAAACTGGAGTGGAATGGATTGTATCTCCAAATGCCTCCCATCGAGCACGATAGATGGGAAGAGATTAAGATTTGGGCGCACCAGAGTCCACAATATGCTGTACGTCTCGTTCCGTACGCCATGCGGTGTTTTGAACCTTCCGTGTCGAGACACAACCTCGTCCATCCCGACGAGGGGGCGTTTGTGGGCCACGGCCTTCCATTTTTGCCCGATTGGCACGCGGCTGTCGACGTAACGCTCGACGGCACGTTGGAGCATCGGGATCGCTCGGACTTTGGCCTTTACATCTTGGATCCCCAACCCCGCATCGAGCAAGTCACGATTACCCCGAGAGGATTTCATGCGACGGTCGCGGGCCAGTCGTCGGAGGATGTGGAATTTAAGATGTATGTCCATGATTCCGGGGTCCATCAAGAATGGTCCGTGGCCAGTCCAGGAATTATATCGGAAAAATGGAAGGATATCCCCCAGTACGTGTCGTGGGTACTAACGCAGGGAGACCAGTTGCTCGACCGCAAATCATATTCAGGCCAGAATATCCATGGCACCAATTATGGTGTGACGAACGGGTGGACCGATCCCGATTCCATGGCTGAATGGATCGCGGGTGGCGAGGGTCAGACCGTCGAGTTCAAACGGCAGTTGCCGCAAAAAGGCCATGAGGATGAATTTCTTGAAACAGTCTGTGCGTTCGCCAATACCAACGAGGGATTCATTTTTATCGGTGTCAAGGACGATAAATCCATCGTGGGGATAGACAGCACGACTAACTGGACGGACCGGGTATTGAAGATAATTCAGGCACGCATCACACCAACGGTCCAGGTGAGTATGGAGAGTGTCGATCTTCACGGCGATGGCACCATCGTCGCGGTGATCCGGGTACCGGCAGGCCCGCTTCCGCCGTATGCCGTAAAAGGCGACAAGCCGGTGTTCTACCTGAGGCAAGGCGACCGTGATGTGCCGGGCCAATCAGAGGACATCGTACGTATGGCACAAGCCCAAGTCCAAGTCAATGCGTCACCTTTTGTACATCGACAATTCTAATGTGGATGATGGGACATCGTTTGCTCGCGATTGTGGATGCCATTTTTCTAAGGGCGGAACAACGAATTTTGGAATGTTGGAGGATAAGAACTGATGGATAACTCAACATATCGAGCCGACCTGCGCGGCCCGGGCATCGTGAACACGGTTGGCAACGCCGAATTATCGTCGATAAGTCCGGGTAGTGAAGCGTCACAACCTAAGTTGAGGGTGGTTATTGATCTCAAATGGAATGAGCCATTAGACGTTGTATTGCCTCAAAACATCCGACGAAATGGTCTTGCGTATCAGGAGTCCGCCACTATTTTAAATGCCACGCTTGGGATTTCCTTGGCAGGACGGGGTCAGTTCGCGAACCTCGCGGGGTTTGGACTTCTCACCAAGCAGTATGGAACAGGGGTCGAAGTGTCCGGCCTTTTGGACTCTAACCTCTTGGATTGGATTGAGGGGTATCGAAACGGGGGCTCTGTCACCCTCGCATGCAACCTGCACTGCGTCGTGTTCCGTAGTGGCTCAGTGCTTGATGCTGAGGGTCGGATACTGGGGACAGCGAGCGTAATCGACAGTGCATTCGCAAATTGGCAATCGATAGAGGTTGCTGCCTCTACATGGGTAGATGAGTTTTTACCCCAATTTGGTTATTCGGGGCCTCGCTACATTGAGTTGCCAACTTTGTCAGGACAGGCTTATGGTCAAAGTGCCGCACAACACCTGCACTCAGCATTATCTGCATTGCAACAAGGGCAATTTCGTGCGGTGCCGATGCACTGTTTGGCATCGCTCGATGCTATCGCAAAGTCTTATCACTATGACAGCTTCGCGAGCATTCCCGATCCGCGCGAATGGTTGGGCGGCGCGACAGATGAACGGAAGAAGGTTTTGTCCTCGTTTCGAAACTACCTTAACCGCTGGCGACACGATAACACGGCAAAGGGAGGCATGGTGGAAACGGTGCCACCGCTGGTCTACGAAGAGGCAGCCTTCATATACGTCACGGCACTTTTTCTGGCGCGACTTATGGGGAGACACCTTCCCGAGAATCCGGCACGGTAATCTGGATTCGGCATTAAGGGGCAACTACATCCACCGGTTCAAGCAGCAAAGATTGACCAGTATACAGATGTAGAGGAGCTGAAATTGGTGATGCTGCGAAGGTTGCCTGCTCAAGAATAGCGTAACATGGGGTTATTTTAGGCGGTGTAAATGGCGAGTCTCGGACGTGAAAAAGTTTGGCAAGCTATTTGTTGGTCGGGCACGTGATTGCAATGGGTTCGGGTGAGATCGGAGTGATACGCAATAGCCATCTTGCCAGGACAAACTCGTGGTGGGCTTCTTCCATGGATGGACGTTGAGAATGAATGGCAAGCCACATGTAGCAGCTGCTTGCTGGATATTAGTAAACAAAGTTAATTCGATGTTACGATATTCAATGGGTAGTAATTCCAACGTTAATGTGCATTCGTTCATAGGGGAGTTATCAATTGCGATGAGGAAGTTGAAGTGAACAATCGCCCACAATTTGCGGAGATGTTTGGAGAAAGCGCGTTGTTGCGCACGTGGTCAGAGATTCGACAAGATATAAAGACGCTGAACGCCCGGGATTGTTTGGATTATCTCGAATACGAGGTCGACATTCGTTTACGCGTAACGGACCTACGTAAACGTCTAAAAAATGGCACATACGAGCCTCGTAAGCCAGCCGTTTTTGAGCTAGCTAAGTCCAAGGGCGCATATCGCAGTATGGCGATGCTCCATATCGAAGATGCCTTAGTGTATCGGACGATTGCTGATGAGATATACCGTCGCGCAAGGACTTATGAAGTAAAAGGTTCCTATTTCACACGGAAGCACAAAGCGCAACCTGTCGGACCTAAGCAGGGGCAACTTTTGTTGGTTCGCTCGAATGACTTCTACAAGAGCGTAATGAGGTTGTGGTTACGCTATCATCAATATCGTACGCGTACAATGCTTAATGCTGTTCGTCCGGTTCTTCTGGTGACCGACATTACCAACTATTTCGAATCCATTCACCATGAACTCTTGTTGGAACATTTGGCCCCTCTCGGGTTGCCCCGTAAGACGATTAGTTTGCTAGCTAAATTGCTAGAGACGTTCAAGCCTCTTAATGGTGGGTATTCGCCGAATCCGCGGACGGGTCTTCCTGTGGATGAGTTCGACGCATCGCGTCAGTTGGCACACGTCTTTCTCTTTGAGCACGATGCGAGGGTGGTAGCCAACGTGGGGCTGGGGCATTATGTGCGGTGGATGGACGACCAGACACTGGCTTTCGACACGATGACCCATGCGCGGCAAGGTGTTCGCCAGCTAACTAGATCCTTGGCTGACCTTCGGCTCGTTCTGAATTCAGGGAAGACGAAGTTTCTCAGGGCGCAGGATACGGTGGTGGAGTTTCATCTCGACGCTAACTACAACTTAGACGAACTAAACAAAGTGATAAACAAAGGGAAAGTTCCGCCAGGCCAACTGATTAGACGGTTCAGGAAAATACTTCGAGAGGCTGCAGAATTCGAGGGCAGAGGGCATTGGGACAAAGTGCTTAAGCGAATCTATTACGCAGCGGGTAGGCTCAAATGGCATGGGTTACGTGGCCGCGTATACCAAGACCTCATTGACTACCCAGCCATGTCCGACAGAATATTTGGCTATCTCGTATCCATACAAGAGTTTGGCCAGTTGTTACGCCTGTTTAAGAGGTACGTGACCCAAGGAGAATCCCTTTACGAGTCAGTGGAAACGACGTTCTTCGAAGTGCTTTTAGAGACAAACGTCCCTAATAATGAACTGAGAACGAAGTACAGGGAGTTTAGCAAGGATTGGATTATTAAACCACAGGGGACCAATCGCAGTGTCCCAAAAGGAGTGGCTGCGCTAGCACTGTATTGGCTCGGCGATCGGCGATCACTACGGACAATACAGAATCTCCTGTCCCGTCACGGGCGCAGTATGCCCAATAGTGTGGCGCGTACCCTGATGGTAGCTCTAATTGCGCTCGATAATGGAAAGGTCCAATGGTGTTTGGATTCAGCGGCAGAGATCGGTGGACCCGCGGTGACGAGTTTGGCGTCATTACTGCGGAAGCTTATCGGCGATACCAGCCTAGATGCACCTCCGAACGGACTAATTTCCCAACGCAGTCCTTTCCACGGGCCTAAGATATTTGAAACGCGCGCATGGTTGAAACTCGAGATCTTGCGGCTCGCTCGGTCGCCGAGCATCCAAACGTGGATCGGCCAACAGCGCAATACACTGAAGGCTCAAATCGCACATATGGGGTCGTGTGAGCTGCGGGCGTGGGGCCGGTTTCGATAACGTCGGAACGGCCTTGCAGTGCCGATGTAATTTTGGCCATGTTTTGCTTCCGAATTGCGACTTTGGCCAAGTAATGATTCCGAATTGCGTTTCGGGCTCCCTAAGTCTTGCCGAAAAATGGGTGGTTTTGGCCACGATATGGTTCCAAGCGATGGACAAAATATGGGTAAAATGACAGTGTAACTTCAACCATAAATTTGCCGCATGGCAATTAATCGATTTATCATTATGGGTTTGAAAATTCTGGCAATTACCAGTTGGCGGTCCCAACAACTTCGGAATGGGTCTTTTCCTTACATCCACTAAGGTACTAACGCCCCCGAATCATCATCATTAGGCGGGTTAAGTATTCTTGTGCGGCGGGCTCACGAGTACGGACTGCTGAAACGCCAGATTCTCCCTCGTCCTCTTGACGTCGATTATTCCCGAGTAGACAGGCCGCCACTGGTCTGACCAGTATGGTAGGCTCAGTGGAAGAAGATATTGGAAAGGAGAATCCCTCTTGAGTGCCCCGACAAATGTTTTCGATATCGGGCCGTTTGGCTGGCCATCAGACTTGACCCCAAGTGCAGATATTAGGCCCGCGGAATGGCTCCAAGATCCGATGCGCTGGAAGAGCTGGGGCGCCGGAGAAATGGCGTTACCCGGTCGTGTGATTCCTCTGGGCTATAGCCATTACTTACGGATTAATCATCCCGCATGGAAGAGTGTCACCGGCCCCGGCACACCGTGGTACGAAGCCGAAGCTGTCGATCGCCGCGTGCCGTGGAAGGAGGTGGCGGCATGGGCCGGTCTATCACTGGACAACATCACCTTCTTCACGGATATCGTCCCGAACACCTCCATGATTCCCGCGTCCGCTCCTTTTACCAGCCCGCCCGTGGGTCTGTCCCCGCAACTGATCCATCTGCTGACACCGGTGCTGGCGGCACTCACCACCACGCCGGATTCCACCTGGGTCTCCTTTTGGGACGGCGGCTTTTGGGAAGATACCAGCATCCCCGACACCATGGATGATCGTGCGCGTCCCGACTATTCCTGGCGGCAACAACAACGACAGCGATTGCTCCGGACCATCAAAAGCGTGCCCCAATGGGCGCCACCGGGGTGGGCTCCGGGTGGACGTACCTACTGGATGGCCCATGGTCCCGTGGGGGCAGTGTACGATGTCGCCCGTGGAATCTATCAGGTCGAGCCGAACTTCTGGTGGCCGGATGACCACGCCTGGTGTCTCTCGACAGAAATCGATTTTGACTTTACCCTCATCGGCACCAACGAGGACGGAGCAAAACAGCTGTTGGCCATCCCGACATTGGAGATATATCCCATCGAGGCGGAGTGAGCGCGCTACGTAGTGCCTCTCACACGCGGCCTGCTAGTCCCAAGGTCTTCATGTGATAATGCACACTCGCCCCCGAATGCCGGCCATTAGCGTAATCAAGAATTGCATAGCTGAAGGATCATGCCGCCATGACAAAGCAGCCGTTCCGAACAGAACTCGCACCCCCGCGATTCTGGTAGTAGTATGGTAATCGTAGGAGGGGTGCTCATGCGTGGTATCTTTAATGGCTGGTCCGCGTGGTCCCGCGCACGGCAGGTCGCCGTGGTGTTGGGTCTTGGTTCGTCGGCCCTTATGGTGAGCACCATCTGGCTGTGGCCACACCAATGGTCGCACCGATCGTGGGCCGGTATCCTCACGGTTGCGACTTACCTCGCGTGTGTGGTGGCGTCTCTGATTCTGTCCACGAAACCTGTGAACGGACACGGCTAACGCTCATCGCATTCCAGATAACAGCGCCTGAGGGCTAGTTGGCCCCTGACTACTGAGGTCTGCCGCCAAGAACTAACAGATGTCCCTTCGTGCACTCTCGCCCCCGAATCCCGCCTATTGATACCGGCAACCATTGCGCGATACAGCCATTACTTGAGCCCTTTCACGTACCATTCGGACGCAATTTCCATGCCTTGATCGTGCAACATGGTGCGTTTGGCCGTGTCCTGATGTCCGCACACGACCAAGACTTGAGCCGCTCCGAATTCCGATCACGCTCGGACACACACCGCGTCCAGCAAAGCCTGACCGATGGTCTTCCAACACCCGCCACCCCCGCGTACCCAATAATCATCCACCATGCAGGTGGGACCCCCAGGCTCATAGACCGGAGGCGCGGCGATGATGTTGGCAATAATGAACCCTTCCACGGTCCCTGGGGGGTCCTCCCAGACCAAGGCAATCGTCCGCTCGTTGGCCAGGACCTTCGCCAGAAATCCGAGATGGTTGTCCCGCGCTGATGGTGCCACACGCCAAAATATCGGCTGGTAGTGTTCGTATTGGAGGCGCTTTTCCTGTATGAGGTCCGCAATCACATTCACATCGTCTTGCGTAGCCACACGAAGAGGGTTCATCGAGATTCCTCCACACATTGGGATTTTTAGACACAGGCATCATATCCCAATTTTTCAGCGGGTGGGAGGTTACACGTACGCGATCCGGTGTAAGCAGAACTAGGGTCTTGCTGCTCTGCCATTATCAGGTCTCGGGGATCCTACCAAGTCCCGCTACCCTGGGACGAGACAGTGCGCTGGCGAGGTGTAAGTACGATGATATCAAGATGTCGCGGTTCAATTCACATCTACCACAAAAAGTTGTAGGTAGTGTGTAGTAAAAGTAGCAATTACCGGTGCTAATAGTGTATGATTGGTAGGAGGTGGATAAGCCCTATGAGATCTGTGGACGTGGAACCAAAAATCCGAGAATATCGAGAACGGGTTGGTCTATCCCAAGGGGAGTTGGCCGAAAAGGCTGGCGTGTCTCGGAAAACCATATGGAGCTTGGAAACCGGCACTACACTTCCGAATTTAGCGGTGCTTGTTGCCATCGCCGTAATCCTAGGCGTGGCTTGGTCAGCGCTTTATGAGGTGAAAGGAGAGAACGCGCGATGACGACCGATCAGAAACAAATCGTCCGAGTTACAGGTCACATTGTTAGCGCCGCCACGTGGGTCTGGGCGTTTTTCCAAGCGCTTATTACCGGCAACTGGAAGGCCTTCACTGGCAAGATAGCCATTGGCTTGGCTGGTCATGTTGCGACTGAACTGATCCTCGGATAAAGACGATCCCTCAGGAATAGCCCTCCCCGAGGGATCGCATAACAAATCCATAACCATAATATAGCCCACCAGTGCTGCTGAAACCAGCGGGTGGGTTATGTTTTTCAGCCATTATCCCACCCGCACTTTATCCGCCGCCTGATCCAAATTGCGGTCGATTAACAATTAAGTATTGCGGAGATATGGACGTTAACAATCTGCTAACGCCCCCATAAGCCCCACAACGAGAGGCACCAACCGTAGCGAACCTGACAGGCAAACGCCATGGTGTCTATTCCGACCACTTCACCCCATCGGCATAAACGGATTCCGTATGACGACGTCTCCCATCCGCTGTCCGGCGTTCAAATCCTCCGTCCATAGCACCGATGCTTGGGCCTTTTGCGCCGCGGTGACTATCAGGGCATCCCAAAACGATAGTCGATATCGCTCGGCTTGTTCCATCGCGCGGAGGAGGTCCGGCGGTTCCACGATCATGATGGGCCACTGAAGATATTGCTGGACAATGTCCCGCGCGCGTACCGCGTCGTGCGTGACTCGGACAGCATTGACGTAAAACTCCTGGAGGACTTGGGTACTGAGACATCCGCGGCGACTCGCCCACAACGCCGTGAGTAGGCTCTGCGCCCGTTCTCGTTTCTCCGGTGGCGCGGTGCTGTCATGGGCATACAGCAAGACATTCGTTTTGCAAAACTCAACGTCGCTCATGCAGTTGTTTTCGCGTCAGGCGCCCCCATGGCCCATGTGGAGCAACAGACCTTCGTGCATGTAGGCGACAGCCCGGGCATACGCCGCCTCATACTCTGCAGTCGAAATGCCTGCAACACGATCGAGGTATCGCTCCACTCCTCCAAGGTATCTTCCGGCAAACCCGCAATCCGTCGCATTAACTCGTCCCGTAAGGCCAATGGACACCCACCTCCTCGGAATCGTCTGCCTATCCCAATTATACCCTCGCACGGAAGCGCTCTCAAGCAAAGCACACCCATTTGCCAGAAAATTGCGCTAGGTCGCCGGCCCGAATGTGCATTAAGGACCCTCAAACCCCGGGCAGTAGTTCAACCGTATTTTGCACAATACAGAGGATTATTCCGAAGGCCCAATCCACCAGGTTTTGCACAAAACAGGCCAAGTCCGTCGAGATGAAGCAGAAGACCATCCAACCGTAGATTGCAAATAGCCGTTTTAAATATTTGTCCCGCATGCGCGGCGATCACTAGGATTATTCGTCGTCGCAGCTTTATACTGTACCCGTCACTTCATACTCACGGGAGGATGCAATCATGAGACAAGCCATCATTCATGCCAAGCTTTATT
>JAKAAL010000063.1 GCA_021802375.1 Bacillota bacterium
GATTCTTACGCTGCATGGCAACCTCCACTTATCAACCCCTCCCACCACTGTCGTCATACGCCTTCTATAGGTTCTCACAAAATTACTCAGGATCACCTGTGTTGCAACCCAACATTCGCTGGTCGATGGCCTCGCACTAGCCTCTCATTACAAACGCAGTCTCAAACTTTCAACACACACGGTTATCACGCACAGTCGTTACATTCCGTCCACACCACCCTCGGGAGAAGAAGACTACTAGCACTCTTAATCACCGTAGGCGTATACGAGGATCCAACAACCCATATATACTATCCACTACGAAGTTGGCCAACACAATCCAAAAGGCTCCAAACAGCACGGTCCCGATAACTAGGGGAACGTCCAATGCCTGAATGGCGGTCCACGCTTGCAAGCCGATGCCCGGCCAACCAAAAACGGTCTCCACAACCACCACTCCAGCCATGAAGTAGCCCGCATCCATGCCAATTTGGGTGATCAACGTCGTCAACACTTGTGGCATAACGTGGCGAAGCAAGACTTGTCTTTCCGATAAGCCCTTGGCTCGAGCGGTGGCAATGTATTGTTGCGGGAGAACTTCCAAAACCCGCGAACGAATCAATTGCTGGTAATAGGCGGCACCCCCGATACCCAGGGTAAGTCCGGGGAGAAAAGCATACCAAAGTACCGGTGTCCCATAGCCTCCTAATGGAAACAAGTGAAACTTAAACGCTAAGACAAACAAAAGAATAATGCCGACCCAAAACTGAGGCATCGCGATGGCTGCCATACTCAAGGTGCTACTAATTTGGTCTAAGACACCTCCACGCCGGATTGCAGAAAATACCCCAAGCGGCAAACCTAAAATTAATTCCCATATCACTCCAGTGGCCGCAAGCAACGCCGTCGCGGGAAATTTCGCCAGAATGTCGCTTAGCACAGGCGTTCCGAATTCGATCGATGTGCCGAGATTGAGATGAACCAAATTCCACAAGTATCGACCGTACTGCACGTATAACGGAGCATCTAAGCCTAGTTGCCGCCGAATGCGCAGCACGTCCGCTAATGTTGCATGGGGACCCGCTATGGTTCTGGCTGGATCGCCTGGTAGTAAATAGGTCAATATAAAAGTAATTGTAACGATAATCAAAAGGTCGAACAGCGACCACAAAAACCGTTTGACAAGATGTCGGAGCATACTCTTAGGTCCTCCGTTTCAAAGCTCGGTAACTCTCTCCCAATTGTGTTACGGCAATTACGGTGATCACAATTGCAAGGCCTGGATAGATCACCAATCCTGGATCCGACCCATAGTAATTTTGGGATTGCGCAATCATTAATCCCCAATCGGGCGTTGGTGGTTGCACACCAACGCCCAAATAGCTCAACCCCGACTCTAGCAAAAAGACCTGTGCCATCGTTAGAACGGCACGAACCAATACCGTATCAAACACATTAGGCATAAGGTGCTTCACCATCAGCCGCCAGGGCGAACAGCCTAGCGCGTGAGCGGCCGCCACGAAATCCTGCTCTCTCAACGTTAACACTTCAGCTCGCACCAGCCGGGCGGTATACGTCCAGTAGATCACCGCGATAATCACGATGAGATTCAGAATACTGGGCGACACAATCAGGACGATGGCAACGGCGAACAAGGTCAGCGGGAAGCTCATTAAGATATTGACGAAGCGCGAAATCACCGTGTCTACCCATCCTCCGAAGTATCCTGCGGCCGTGCCCAACACAATTCCCACAATCGACGAGAACACACTGGCCAATCCGCTGATCAACAGGGCCGGGCGCCCTCCCCACAACAGCCGACTCAATTCATCCCGTCCAAACTGGTCAGTTCCCAAAGGGAATTCCTTGCTTGGCCCCAACGGCATGCCCGACGGGGTAAGGCCATTCGAAAAAAGTTTGTCGGGATTATGCGGAGAAATCGACGGGGCGAGCATCGCGACTGCTACAATCGCCAGCACAACGATAGCCCAAAGAGCAAATCTCATATACCTGCGTCTTTGTCGCGGTGACAATCTAGGCCGCCGTGGGGCGATAGAGGATGGCTCCTGTTGTGCAATATTCACGTACGATACCTGCCCTTACTGCCCCAATGTCAAGTGGCTGTATATTACCGGAAAGTACACTGCAGGATAGGTAAATCCGTGAACTCGGCTGGAATGAAAGTAGGTCAGCTCGGGATAGAACAAAGGAACATAAGCTGCGTCTTTCATCGCCCGCTCGTCGATTTTCTTATACAACGCAGTGCGTTTTGGCCCCAACGGCATTGCTGCTGCTTGGTCCTCCATCTTGTCGAGAGTGGGATCATTTAAGAAGGCGGGATTCGACCCCCCAACGACCGCCGGAGATGTTAAAAATCCGCCCACAAAATCCGCCGGATCCGGGTAATCCATGTACCAACTGTACGTCATCATCGGAATTTTAGCTTGCGCCGCCACCTCGGGTGGCAAAGGCTTGGCGGTCACTTGCACACCGATAGCCTTCAAATCGGCTTCAACCTCAGTTTCGATCTCGCTACTCCCAGTCTGTTCACTGGCCAGACCCAGCGTAACCGAAAATCCATGGGGATATCCGGCTTCACGCAACAACTTTTTAGCCTTTGTCGGATTATAGGGATATGGATTGGGAATATTGGCCCCAAATCCAGGAAGTGATGGGGGTAATATTCCCGGAGCGGCCTGAGCCCGGCCATTAAGCAGTTGGACCAGATGCTTTTTGTTGATCGCCATTTGAATGGCCTCGCGCACCAATAAGTTGTTAAATGGCTTGACCCGCTCATTGAGCGCTAACAGCACGACGGCAGGCTGATAACCGGAGACGATATCTTTGGAGTAACTCGGGTTCGTCCGCAATTCCTCATAGTTAGCGGATGGAATACCATCTGCAACCAAATCCGCTTGGCCATCTTCCACGCGTAAAATGCCCACCGAAGGATTCACATTAAAGTCAAACTCAATGTGCTTCGGATACTTGTGATGGCGAAAGTAATAGGGGTCTTGACTCAAAACCATGTCTTGCCCGACTTTCCACTGGCTAATTACGTACGGCCCGTCAGTCACCGGTTTAGTGGCAACCGTTGCTATCGTGGACGGGTTTACGGGAAACGACGCGGGCACCCCCAATACGTAAGGAAACGCGGAATACGGCGAACTAAGCGTATACTGTAATGTATGTGAACCAATAGCCTTAATGCCCAGTGTTGTAGACTTGCCCGACTCGTAGGCACTAGCCCCCTGGATCATCCACCAAAGATAAGTGTCAGGGGATTCGAACTTTGGAGACAGTTCCGTCCGCAGTGCATAGACAAAATCCTGGGCCGTGACCGTTTGACCGTTAGACCACTTAGCTTTCGGGTTTAAATGAATCGTATACACGAGACCGTGATCTGAAATGATCGGCTGTGATGTGGCAATCATCGGGACCAGATGGCCCTTGTGATTGATTGAGTACAACCCCACGTATAGTGCTCGACCGATATTCCAATCTTCGCCGTCATAGATCTTTCGAGGATCGACAGTCTGAGGATTCCCACTCCATGTCACTACCATCGTATTGCTGTCAACGCTAGCGGCGGCTTTGAGATGCGCAGCAGCCGACACGGTTTGGGTCCCACATCCAGCAAGAATACTTGCCAAACTTATAGCAGAAAGAATTCCGACGGTTCGCTTGACCATTGATAACCCTCCTCTATTCTGCATAACGAGAGTCGTTCCCAACACTCTTGAACGCGTGCTCAAATGAAGGAATGATATACAAACTTAACCGCGGTGGTCGTAACCACTACCCCTAGGTCGTTAAGATTAGCTACCGCATCCATGACGCGACACCTAAGAAGAAGTCACCACAAGCTCATGGGATTTGGTGAATCATATCATCTCAAGTGCATCATTTCAACGTTCCCGCTGTCCTTCGTCAATCCTGTCTCGAATCCCACCTTAATCCTACCTACATTGACTGGGTCTTCATGATTTCGCGCAAACTTCCAGCGAAAATTCTACTGCATGATATCATTCATTAGAATGGAATTCAACATTAGCCGGCAATTTTAACTTTTTTCTAAAACTCTTTCACGAGGAGAATTTTTGGTTTATATTGAGGTTGAACGAGGTTTTTCTTGTGGCAGGATAGAAGCTATCGCACCGCGCGATGAATGGATTTATTCTTCGACCAACGATGGGGGTACTGACAGTGATTTCAACTTTGGAAGATTTGCAAGCGCAAGTTCTCGAACAAAGGTCGTTGTCGACTGCCCATCGCCATATTGCCGATTTTGTTGCCCAACATTTGCGCGACGTATCGCTGATGTCCGCAACCGAATTAGCAGAGGTTTGCCAAGTAAGCCAATCATCCGTCTCGCGCTTTTGCATGGGGCTCGGGTACGCGGGATTTGCGGAATTTGTGCGCGCGGTGCAAGATCTTGTGCGCGAGGAATGGCAGGCCCCCGACCGCACCCGCTATTTGCGGCGAGTCGAGCCCTCTGCCGACATGGATCCCCTGATCGCCGAAGAGACAGAGAATCTCAAACAATTACAAGCAATCGTCACCAGTCCGATTTGCGACGCCATGGTCCAGTTTGTGTTGCGCTTCCCGCGCCTGATTTTGGCAGGTTCACGCGCGTCGGCTACGGTGATTCCCTACGCCGCCTATTTTTTAAGTAAAATTCGCGATAATGTCGAAGTCGCGACCCCTGATACGCCACTGTGGGCTACGCTGGCGTCGCATGCTCAGCCGGACGCCGCAGTGTTGGCATTTGTCTTTCCACGCTACTCCACCGTGCTGTTGGAGTGGCTAGACGACGTCTCGCGATGGGCCACGCCGATGGCGGCCATTACCGATCGGCCGCAATCCCCAGCCCGTACTTGGGCCCACCCCATGGTGGTCGTTCCTGTCGCGCGCGCCTCGCTATTTGACTCATATGCAGCCGTCATGGTCTTCCTGAACTATCTGGTGCGCCAGGCGGCCGCACAAACGCCGCACATTGAAGCGCGACTGCAAGCGCTTGAACACTATGAAACCACTCACCATGTATACCGACACTAATGCATATACTCATTCATCGTAAGGAGGCTCACAACGCGTGACCCAAGCGATCAATCCCGAGCGTCTGCACCAGCGTCTCACCTATTTTTCCACCATTGGTGCAGACCCTGCCGGCGGTATTTCCAGGCCCTTTGGCAGCGCTGCCGATCTCAAAGCTCGTCAAGCCTTGCGTCAAGAATTTGAGGCCGCCTCATTAACCTATCGAGTCGATGCCGCCGGCAATCAATGGGGTATTCTGCCAGGAACTGATCCCCAGTCGAAGCTGATTGTGGCAGGATCACACCTCGACACCGTACCTCACGGGGGAGCCTATGACGGTATTGGTGGCATACTTATTAGTTTAGAAGCCATTCAAACACTGATGCAGTCTGACTATCGCAACCGTCACCCGCTTGCTGTTGTGGCCTTTACCGGCGAAGAGCCCAATCCGTTTGGCCTCTCCACACTCGGTAGCCGACTGTACACGGGACGGCTTAAGGCACAAGATCTCTTGCAGACCGTAAGTTCGAGCGGCGAACGTTTGCAAGACGCGTTGAGGCGCGTCGGAGGAGATCTCACCCACTGCCAGGCTCTCGACCCGACCGAGGTGGCACTTTATATTGAACCACACGTAGAACAAAGCGGGCGGCTGGATGAGGCTGATCTTCCCATTGGCGTCGTCGATTGCATTACCGGTATCTATCGGGATCACATCACCCTCATTGGGGAGCAAAATCACGCAGGGACAACCCCGCTAGGCCACCGCAAAGATGCGTTGGAAGCCTTCGCTGAGGCGGCCCTGATTGTGGAAGAGCTGTTGCAGGAAACCTGGCCAGAATGGATGGTTGGCACCATTGGCCAGGTGTCGGTATATCCCAACGCCATCAATATTGTGCCCTCCCGTGTCGACTTCATCGTCGAGTGGCGTTCTACCGACCAGTCACAACTGCACCGTTGTGCCGAGCGCTATCGCGATACAATCAACTCCCGCATGCACACCCGCCACGTTACCCTTTCTGCCACCAATGTGCTCGACCAGGCGCCCCAAACACTCTCCGTGCCCTTGCGCCAGTTCCTGCAACAGCAAGTTGAGCAGCACCAACACACCCATCTGACGCTGTCCAGCTGGGCAGGACACGATGCCACGCACATGGCACGGGTTGTTCCCACCGGCATGTTGTTTATCCGCAGCATCGGTGGCAAAAGTCATTGCCCCGATGAATTCAGCCGATCGGACGATTTGGCGCTGGCTGCCAGCATTTTGTGCGACTCGCTAAAACAGTTGGATCAGGTCGTCGAGGAGGTGATATCGGATGCAGCGTCGCTATAATGCCGCGTACGTGTGGACCGAAGAAGGCCTTAGACCAGACTGGTCGGTCGTGGTCGATGAGCAAAGCGCGCAGATTGTCGCAGTCGCGCCACGCCAGGAAACCCGGGCCCGCTACCCCGACGCGGCCGAGACCGACTGGCGAGAGTGCGCGCTACTGCCGGGCACGGTCAATGTTCACGCTCACGCCTTTCAACATTTAGCTCGAGGACGTGGCGTCGATCAGCCCTTTTTGCAGTGGCGTGACCAAGCCCTATATCACATTACGCCCCATCTTGATGCGCACTCGCTGTATCTTGCCAGCAAGCTGGCGTTTGTCGAAATGCTGCGCGCCGGTATTACGACGGTAGCCGAATTCTTTTACGTTCACGGCGATAGTCTTGACAACGACCGAGCCGTGATCCAAGCAGCCCGCGACAGCGGCATTCGGTTGGCTTTTGCCCGCGCCTTTTATGATTGGCAAGGCGCTCCGGGTCCCTATCGGGAAACCATTGATGAGGCCATCAGGCGCACTCAAACACTCGCGCAAGAAGTCGCCGGCGACCCGCGGATATCGTTGCAGGTGGCGCCACATAGCCTACATGGCGCTTCGGATGATATGATTCGCCAAGCCTATGCGCTATCCCGCGATCTCAATGTTCCCTGCCACATCCACGTAGCCGAAGAACAATTTGAAGTGGACGAAGTCCGAGCCCGTACTGGCCGCACCCCGGTGGAGCATTTACGCCGTCTCGAGGTATTGGGACCCCACACCATCGCCGTGCACCTCGTCTGGATCACTCCCGGCGACATCGAGATCCTAGCCCAAACCCGCACTCAATGGGCCTATTGCCCGTCCAGCAACCTGTTTTTAGCCGACGGCATCGCCCCATTGCCGCAGCTCGTGGGTCATGGCATCACCGCCGGACTGGGCACGGACGGTGGATGCAGCAACAATCGCTCAAGCATCTTTGAAGAGATGCGCATGGCTGCCTTAGTGCACAAAGGGTATCAACGCGACGCCACCGTGGTCAACTGGCCGACGGTGCTCGAAATGGGTACCAGTCAGGGTGCTCAACTCTTAACTGTGCCGGCCGGCATCATCGCCCCAGGTCACTTGGCTGATTTCATCGGCATCAATCTCTCTGACCCCTCTTTAATTCCCTGGACCCCTGACACCTTGCTGGCCAATGTTGTGTACTCAATGCAACCTAGTGCCGTGCAAGAAGTTGTTGTCGACGGTCGTCCCGTGGTGCGGGATAGGGCATGGCAGTCAGGTGACCAGGCCGCATTAATCCAAGATGTACAAACACTCGTGCACACGTGGCAGGCTTAAAACAGCAACGGTTAACATTTGAAGGTAGGAGGGTTACCACATGAACTGGTTTCAGCACGACCATATTGAAGCGCCTCGCGGTGCCACCCTTCATTGCCGGGGATGGGGGCAAGAAGGAGCGCTGCGCATGTTGATGAATAATTTGGACCCGAAAGTCGGTGAAAACCCCGCGCAGCTCATCGTCTACGGGGGCCGTGGACGGGCGGCGCGGTCGTGGGAAGCATACGACAAAATCGTTCAAACACTGTTGCGCCTAGAAAACGACGAGACACTATTGATTCAATCCGGCAAGCCGGTCGCGGTGTTCCACACCCAGCCGGCCGCGCCCCGGGTATTAATCGCCAACAGCAATCTCGTCGGAAAGTGGGCCAATCTGGAAGAATTCAACCGCCTCGAAGATTTAGGATTGATTATGTATGGGCAGATGACGGCCGGATCGTGGATCTATATCGGCAGTCAAGGCGTCATTCAAGGAACGTTCCAAACTCTGGTGGCACTCGCATCGCAAAATTTTGGCACTGATAACCTCAAGGGCCATCTATATGTGTCGGCTGGCTTAGGCGGAATGGGCGGAGCGCAGCCCTTGGCCGCCAAAATGTTAGACGGCGTCGGCCTTTTCAGTGAAGTGAATCCGGAACGCATTCAGCGACGCATTGATTCGGGCTACCTCGATCTCAGCTTCACCAGCATACCGCAAGCGGTACGCCGCGCCTTAGACGCCAAGGCCGCCGGCGAACCATGCACCATCGGTGTGCAATGCCACGCCAATGAACTCTTAGAATATCTCATCAATGAAAACATTGTGCCTGATGTTCTGTCCGATCAGACCGCCGCGCACGATCCACTCGTCGGGTATGTCCCCGACGGCTATAGTGTGGCGCAAGCCGAGATCCTGCGCGCCCAAGACCCGGCAGAATACTTAAGGCGCTCGCGCTTGTCTATTGCCGACCATGTGCGTCGCCTGCTGGTGTTGCAAAGACGGGGTTCGCTGACGTTTGACTATGGCAACAATATCCGTCGGGAAGCGTGGGACCAAGGGGTAACCGACGCCTTTGACATCCCCGGCTACGTGCCCGCCTATCTGCGCGAGTTGTTCAGCGAAGGCAAAGGACCCTTTCGCTGGGCCGCGCTCTCCGGTAGTGCGCAAGACATCTATCGATTGGATGACTTGGCTCTGACGCTTTTTGGCGATAATCCCCTTTTGCGGCGATGGTTTACACTGGCCCGCCAGTATATTCAGTTTCAAGGCTTGCCCGCTCGGATTGCTTATATGGGTCAAGGAGAACGCGATGCCTTCGCTTTGAAGGTCAACGAGATGGTTGCAAACGGCGAATTGCAAGCCCCCATTGTCTTTGGCCGCGATCACCACGACACCGGCTCCGTGGCCTCTCCTTACCGAGAAACGGAAGCTATGCTGGATCAGTCAGACGCGATTGCCGACTGGCCTATCCTCAACGCCTTATTAAACGTAGCCTCTGGCGCGCACTGGGTCGCCTTCCACCACGGCGGCGGCACCGGCATTGGCTATTCTTTACATTCCGGCGCCAACACGGTCGCCGACGGCAGCGACGACAGCGCCGAACGATTGCAGCGGGTGTTGTGGAACGATCCCGGCATTGGTGTAGTGCGCCATGCCGACGCTGGCTATGACAAAGCTCAGCAAACCCTGAAGATTTTTAGCGATCGCTTTGACACCCCGCTGCTGGGTCCCACGCATCCCCCCGCTCGCTAGAAAGGAGAAAAGAGACTATGCGCACGTCGATCATTCATGGACGCCTGTACCTTGACGCCATCCCGTCCTCGAAACATCTGTGGCAGGTTGAAGACGACGGCGCCGTTATCACTGAAGACGACCGCATTGTGGAAGTCGCCCCCACCCGTCAGGTCCTTCAGAGCGGCAACAGTCTCGGGCACGTAATCGACGTCGAAGGACGTGCGGTCGTGCCAGGCTTTATCGATTGCCACACCCATCTTCCTTTCGCCGGGTGGCGTAGCGATGAGTACGTGGCGCGCTTAATGGGGACGTCTTACGAATCCATATCGCGCCGCAAAGGGGGCATTGCCCGCTCCAGCGAGCAATGGGCCGAGGCCAGTGATGACCAAATTATGGAGTTTACTGAACAGTTAGCGCGCGAAGCCTTGGCTTGGGGCACGACCGTGCTTGAAATGAAGTCCGGATACGGTTTGACAGTCGCGCAAGAGCAGCGAGCTCTAGCGATCATCCAGGCGTTGGCGGCGCGATTGCCGCAACCGCTAGTGGCAACGGGCCTCTTTTTACACGCCGTCCCACCTCACAGTACCGACGCGCAGTGGTTGTCGCAGGTCAAAACCGAGTTGTTGCCGCAATCCCTGCACGCAGGTCTAATTTCTGCCGTTGATGCCTTCATCGAGCGCACAGCCTTCAGCCCGCAACAGGTGTTATCGGTATTTACAGATCTTTCCGGACACGTGCCGATCCGCTTACATACCAACCAGTTTTCGCAGATGGGGGGTATCGATTTAGCGGTGCAGTTGCGGGCCCGCTCGGTGGAGCATGTGGAATGCTTATCCCCTAAGGAAATGGATTTGCTGGCAACGCACGGGATTGCCGCCGTGGTGATGCCCGGGGCCGCGTTTTATCGCAGCGCCTACGGATACGCACCAGCACGGGCGATCCTTGACAAAGGCATCCGCCTCGCCTTAGCCACGGATCTAAATCCCGGATCCAGCCCCGTGGGAAATCTGCCAACGGTCATGGCACTAGCGGTCAATTTGATGGACATCACGCCCGAGGAGGCTCTAGCCGGGGTCACGCGTGAAGCGGCCTACGTGCTCGGGCTGGAAGGCCACTACGGATCGATCCGCCCCGGGTTTTTAGGCAATCTGGTCGTGTTGGATTGCCCAGATATTGCCGACATTCCGTACCGCATTGGTCACAATCCTGTAAAAACGGTCATCATACACGGCCAACCAGTCCTGTAACGGATCGCAACCGGTTGAGGCAGGAGGAGGTCGATGCCCAGGAGTTCAATCCAACTCCCAGAATAATTGGCCACCCGCGGACGGCAGCCACAAAGGCTCTCGTTCCGTATTCTCCAGCGTATATTGCCAGGTTTGAACGACTTGATGAGGGTAGATCGATTCGACTGCCACGCTCCCATCGGGCGGCGGGTCGTCCACCCATTCGCGCCAAGCATGCCAAAAATGCGGCATCTCCGGTACGACGGCGGGAGATTCCAATTGTCGCAAGGCTCGGTCCAATGCTTCGATCGGTGTACATCTCGCAAAATCCGGCCAGGTTTTTAGGGTTGGGGTCGCCGCCCACACCCAAAGGGCTGCATTGGGCCGAATCGGATGATGGAGAAAGGTCTGAAATTCCCTAAAGATTATGTCGTCTCGCGTCCTTTCCAAAACGACCGCCAGACCCCACGGATCCCACTGGGGTCCCCCGTGTTGGAGCCACACCTGCTGTACCAGGGGCCAGTCCCGCGAGGCCAGAACGGTCTCAAGTTGCCGATGCCATCCGACCACGGCCCGCACAGCCTCCCAGGTGCCATGGTGGCGCCAGTCCCGCGGAGTCTCCGGAGAGTTCAGCGCCGATTCCATCACATCCATCCCGGCCCGAGCGGAGTACTCGGGATGACGAATCCGTTGTGCCAAAATTTCTGCGAAAGACAAGGACCATTC
>JAKAAL010000064.1 GCA_021802375.1 Bacillota bacterium
GCATAATGGCTCTAAATGGATTAAAGCCTGGTTTGGGGGGAATCAACCATGTATGTAAAAAAAGTGGCGGTTGTCGGTGCCGGCACTATGGGCGCGGATATCTGTTACACCATTGCGACTCGCGGTATTCCGGTGGTTTTGCGCGATGTCGATGAGGCCCAGTTGAATCGTGCGAAGCACCATATCGAAGAACTCTTTGAGGGCCGGGTTGGGACAAAAAAGATCACCGCTGAAGACGCCGCGGATCGGCTAAGTTTTATTACATTTAGCAGTCATCTCGAGGATCTACAAGGCGTCACCGTGGCCATTGAGGCCGTAACCGAGCAGATGCGAGTCAAAGAGGCGGTGTTTTTGGAATTGGACCGGGTCTTATCCCCGATGGCACTCATTGTCTCCAACACGTCGGCATTGAGCATTTCACACCTGGCGGCGCTCACCGGTCGGCCGGATCGGGTGGCCGGCATGCATTTTTTCTATCCGGCCCACATGATGAAGTTGGTTGAGGTTATTGCCGGTGAACACAGTAGCAGGGAGACTTTGGACACCGTAAGAGGGTTGGCGGAAGAGATTCGGAAGATTCCGGTGCGGGTCAAGGAATGCCCGGGCTTTGTGGTAAATCGCGTCCTGATGGCTTCCATGGCCGAAGTGTTACGCTTTAAAGAAGAGCACGGACTTCAGGCCGCCGAGATTGATCAGGTTATCACGGAGAGCAAGCTGGCTCCCATGGGGCCCTTTGTGTTGGCCGATGCTCTGGGCCTGGACGTGGCCTACAAGGTCGCGGAGCATCTTACCCAAGAGCTGGGCGACCGATTTCGTCCGAGCCCAGAGTTAAAAACCCTGGTGGCCGAGGGCCATTTGGGAATGAAGACGGGGCGTGGCTTTTATTCATATTGAACGAAGGGGGGATCGATAACCATGGCGAACGATGCAGCATGGCGAGCTGAATTGCTGAGTCGATTTCAATTAGCGACTTTTCTCGAGGCGGTACGACTGTTGGATGAGGGGATAGCCACGGTCGCCGATATTGATGTGGCGATGCGGGCGGGCGCCGGACTTAAGGTAGGACCCTTGCAGTGGGCAGATAAGACAGGACTGGATGCGATCTTGAATCAACTAGAGAAAATGGAAGGCGAGTTCGGAGCACGGTTCGCCCCACCGACATCATTACGCGAAAAAGTGGCCCGGGGGCAACTTGGACTCAGCCGAGGTCAAGGGTATTTTAGGTACCAAGGAAGCAATATCGTTTAGGAATCCTTTGGAGCACGCGAACGGTGAGGTCGTGCCATTGTGAGTGAAGGAGATGGTGGGAGTGGCAATTATAGAAGTAGATCAACGGGGAAGCGTCCAGATCTGGACGCTTAACCATCCTCCGGTGAATGCAATAAGTTTAGAGCTTTTGGAAACGCTGTCGCAGCAAATGGATGCGGTCGAATCGGATGGTGAGACCCGGGCCATTATTCTTACCGGGGCCGGGATGGCTTTCGCGGCAGGAGCCGACGTCAGTGGTTTTATGCAGTTAGGGGATCAGCTACCTCGATTCTTATCTCTTGGGGCGTCGATTTTTCAACGCTTGGAGACCTTTGGTAAGCCAATTGTAGCCGCGGTCAATGGCATTGCCCTGGGAGGCGGCAATGAATTGGCGATGGCGTGTGACATTCGGATTGCGTCGACGACGGCTCGGTTTGGACAACCCGAAGTCAATTTAGGGATCATCCCGGGCTGGGGCGGGACCGTACGGCTGGCACGTCTGGTCGGTCGATCCCATGCGGCCCACTTGATTCTGACCGGCGATCCCATCGATGCAGACGAGGCCTATCGGATCGGACTCGTGACGCAAGTGGTAGCCCCCGAATTACTGCTCGACTATGCTCTCAATATGGCGGACCGCCTAGCTAGTCTGCCACCTTTGGCATTGGCTAGCATTAAGAACTTATTGGGCGCACCCAACCCCGACGGAGCCCAAGAACGGGAGACCAGAGAAATCTTACGACTTATGACCACCCCGGATGCCATGGAGGGCGTACTCGCCTTCATCCAAAAACGGCGTCCACGGTTTGGAGGACAATAACGATGGAATCCCGTCCCTGGCATCGGTCCTACGGCCCGGTTGCGTCCCGGTTAAAGGAAAATCCCGCACCCCTCTATTCCATTCTAGAAGGACATGACCCGGACCAAATAGCCTTGGTCTTGGGGGCCCAAACCCTTACTTATGGGCAGTTGTGGACAGAGACTACCCGCATTGCGTCGGCCTTAGCACGACTCGGAATAGGGCGCGGAGATCGGGTGGCGATGCTCCTGCCGAATAGTTTTGGTTTTGTGCAAACGTATTTTGGAGTGCTCCGCCAAGGGGCTGTCGTGGTGGCCTTAAATCCGCTCTATACCACAAGCGAGTTGGTTGGGCTTTTAATGGACGCCCAGCCCAAATTACTCGTGGTACCCGTAGAGGCGTTAGATAGGCTCCCTTCAGGACTCCCCTTTGGAGTAGTTTTCGCCGACATTTGGGGAGATCCGCTAAAGGAACACCAAGCGGCGAGAGCTTATCCGGGGGCGCTTTGTCTATCCGACTGGCTGGTCGATGAATCGTTGGCGTGGGATCCGCCGACGATTCGGCCCGAAGAGGACTTGGCCGCACTGCAATATACCGGAGGCACCACAGGGATCCCGAAAGGGGCCATGCTCACCCACTGGAATCTCCTTGCCAACGCCTTTCAGTCACGGTCGTGGATGACTCCCATTTTAGACGGCACATCGCAACACGGGGTCTTATTGGGATTGCCGATGTTCCATGTCTACGGCATGACGGTGGGAATGAACCTAGGTCTCTCGATTGGCGCACGACTTATCCTTTTGCCTCGTTTCACACCTGAATCTGCTGTGGAGGCCATCAAAAAATACCGACCCACGTTATTTCCTGGGGCGCCGACCATGTATGCCGCACTGGAGGCTTATGCGCGCCAAAACCAGGTGGACCTTTCTTCGATTCGGGGTTGTCTTAGTGGCTCTGCCCCGTTACCAGCGTTGGTCCAAGACGCCTTTGAACAGGCCACGGGAGGCAAATTGGTAGAAGGCTATGGCTTATCCGAAGCTTCTCCGGTAACCCATTGCCAGCCGCTATGGAATGCGGCAAGGAAACCCGGCATTGGGCTTCCCTTTCCCGATACCGATGCCCGGATTGTGGATGAGAAAGGCCAAGACGTGACGGTTGGTGAGGTCGGAGAGCTCTTAGTGCGAGGGCCCCAAGTCATGCAAGGATATTGGAACCGGGAGGCAGAGACTAACAACACCATCAAAGATGGATGGCTTCTTACCGGTGATGTGGCGGCAATGGATCCCGACGGATATTTTCAGATCGTGGACAGAAAAAAGGATCTCATCATTTGTTCGGGATTTAATGTCTATCCCCGTGAGATCGAGGAGGTTCTCTATGGCTTTCCCGGAGTTCTGGAGGCAGCAGCAGTGGGCATCCCCGACCCCTATCGGGGCGAGACAGTGAAAGCTTTCCTGGTGTCTCGCCCCCAAACCGTCCTCGATCTGGATGCACTTAGCGCTTACTGTCGGCAGCATTTGGCCGGATATAAAGTTCCGCGCTTTTATGAAGTGGTGGATAGCCTACCCAAGTCGGCGGTCGGTAAGGTCCTTCGGAGAGCTTTACGGGACGCGATCCGCGATTCAAGCCCAGAACAACCAGGAACGCCGTAAAAGAGACCACCAAAAGTAGCATGCCCCACCCAAATGGGATCACACCGGTGTGGGTTAGCGCCAGTATCAGTTCTCCTGCCGAGGCGATCCAAGGCAGGGCGGGGCTTAGCGACCGAACCGATAGCGTCACGAGAATGATGCCGAGGAAAGCATAGCCTGCCCACCACAAAAGGCCCTGGGCAAACGTAAGCAAGCTAAAGACAACAGCAATGAGGATCAGACGGCCTAGGCTGACGGGGTTGACCCGACGGGTCTGGGCCTTCTTGATCGGGGCTTTTTTCTTCACACGAATTTGCATCGACGTCATCGATTTCGCACCTCCAAAGTAATGGGCCAGTGGCCTTGGGGAGTAATTTGACCACGTAGTGCGTTAACCAGCGCTTGCTGGGCTTCGATGCTGGGATCGAACGCAGTAAGCCCCACACTGCCGACCGGGATTCGCTTTAGGTCGTAGGGAGAACTGAGGGCCATGGCGACGATCGGCCCCGCCGTCCATTGGCGGTCCAGCAACAACAGCTGTTCGGGATGCTTTATGGCATTGTCTAAGGCCACCACCAAGGGGGTACCATGAGAGACCTGGTGCACGGATGCAATATCTTGGGGAGACGGTTTCAGGGGCAGTGAAAAGTGTTGATGCAACTGATCCTGAAGCATTGTAGCCAAGGGATGCGCCACGGTGGCGCCCATGTCTTCCGCTGGGCTACGGCGGCCACCCTGAAACGTGACTAAGGTGACGGGGTCGGTTAGGGGTAATCGGTCTAGGGCACCAACGCCGGCCACGGCAGCTTCCCAGATTTCTTGGGCCAGGATCCGGGCTTCTTGTACGTTAACGGTCCGTCCCGATTGCCCAATGAGGGCCTTGGTTTCGCTTACCGTACGTAAGGCTTCTGTGAGACGTGAAGACGCGATCTCTCCGTGGGCAACTGCCCGCGCCAGTCGCTCATAGCTCTGGTCTTGCAAGGATGCGGTATGAGAAATCAGGATCTGGTCAGCGCCAGCGGCCACGGCCCGTAACGTTCCCTCCGGAGTGCCGACCCGGTCGTGGATGGCAGCCATCTCCATACAGTCGGTAACAATCAGTCCCGAAAATCCCAATTCTTGCCGAATTAGGTTGCCTAAGATAGCGGATGATAGGGTGGCAGGCTGATGCGGGACCGGATCGAAGGCCGGAAATACTACGTGCGCGGTCATGATGGCGCGAATGCCGGCGGCGATTGCGGCTCGAAACGGGAGGAGCTCCACCGCCTCCAATCGAATCCGATCGTGAGACACCAAGGGCAGTGACGTGTGCGAATCCTGGTCGGTATCGCCATGACCTGGAAAATGTTTACCGGTCGCGATCATGCCGGCGTTCTGCATGGCGCCAATATAGAGTTGGCCCCACCTCGCCACTGTTTCCGGGTCTTCTCCAAACGATCGGATGCCGATAACGGGATTGAGCGGATTGTTGTTCACGTCTAAATCCGGCGCATAGTTTTGATTAATACCAAGATTCATCATTTCGAGGGCGGACCAATAGAGGAGGCGCTCACACGCTTCAGATCGGCCGCTGGCGGCCATGGCCATGGCGCTTGGCAAGGGAACGAAGGGATCTCGAAGTCTTCTGACACTCCCCCCCTCTTGATCGATGGCGATGAAGAGGGGCCCATGGCCACCGAGTGCGGCCGCTTCTTGCAATTCGCTGGTGAGGGTACGCAATTGCAATCGATCGCGGACATTTCGTCCGAATAGGATAACTCCCCCGACTCGACCCTGGCGTATTGCCCCGAGCAGAGACGGAGGAGCTTCGAATCCATCAAAGCCTACCGATAACAATTGTCCGATATCCCTAGGTGTCACAAAAAGTTCCTCCATCAGTCAGTTCCATTAAGGATGTCCCGAACACCTGGCAGATATCCTGGTCGAGACGGTCCCGCATTCCCCGATGGTTCGCATGCACGGTGGGCCTGACCGAAGCCATTAGCTGCGGAATGCAACGCGCAAAATGTCGTGGAAATTCGACGTTTTTAGTCTAAATTTATCCCTTCTGAGAGTCAAGAAAATAGGTAGTATTTGTGATGTTTCAAGCCCATTTTGGGGAGGTCTAAAAATTCGCCGCGATCGATGCATGGATTGCGGGGACATGGGGAAAAAATTTTAGGAAGCGAGCTAGAAGATGAGGTTTTCCAAGGAGAGGTGGTATAATACACGGGAACTGAGACTAAGATGCCGATAACACACACTACCGGAGCGTAACTACAGCGATTGACTTAACGCGGCAATGGAGGTTGGTCCATGCAGACGACGGATGCTGCCTATCAGGTGTTGAAAAAACATGGCGATGCCATGGACGTGCATGATCTATTGGATGAGGCCCTCGCGTTACTCGGGTTAGACCGCGAGGCGAGCACAGCCGCCCGAATATACACCGATATTAATTTGGACGTGCGGTTTCAGTATCGAGGAAACTCACAATGGGGACTAAAGGAATGGCTGCCTAAGATGCCGGGGCGCCCCGGGTCAAGCACCTCGAAGGACCGCGACGAGGACGATGGCGACGAACTTGAGGAGGACGAGGGGTAAAACCCCACGGACTCCTCGTCTTTATGATCGGTCGTGCCAAGCGAGAACGAATACAGCAGGGGGCTAAAGTGTCGTGACGAAATTTGTCTTTATCACCGGAGGAGTCGTGTCATCCCTAGGGAAGGGGATTACCGCGGCGTCTTTAGGGCGCATTCTAAAAAGTCGAGGCATCAAAGTCTCGGCACTGAAGCTAGACCCTTATATCAACGTGGATCCGGGCACGATGAGCCCTTTGCAGCACGGTGAAGTCTTCGTAACCCAAGATGGTGCGGAAACCGATCTCGACCTCGGGCATTATGAGCGGTTTATGGATGTCAATCTCAGCCAGGCCAATAACGTTACCACGGGACGAATATACTGGACCACTATTACCAAGGAGCGCCGGGGCGATTTTTTAGGTGGTACCGTGCAAGTCATTCCCCATATCACGAATGAAATCAAAGAACGCATTCATCGGGTGGCGGAATCCAGCGGTGCCGACGTGGTGGTCGTGGAAATTGGGGGAACCGTGGGCGATATCGAGAGCCTCCCCTTTCTTGAAGCGATTCGTCAGTTGCGGTCGGATGTCGGTCGAGATTCCGTGATGTATGTCCATGTAACCCTGGTTCCGTATCTCAGCGTCGCTGGCGAAGCCAAGACTAAACCCACTCAGCATTCGGTCAAAGAACTTCGATCCATCGGTATTCAACCCGATGTTATCGTGTGTCGGACCCAGCGCCCCCTGACCCGTGAATTACGAGACAAGATTGCATTGATGTGCGATGTGGATCGGCGTGCGGTGGTGCAAAACGTGGATGCGGATTCCATTTATCGGCTTCCTCTGATGTTAGAGCAGGAGGGACTCGATGATATTGTGCTGGATCGGCTGGGGATGTCGGCCGCAGCGGCCGACATGACCGAATGGGCTAATATGGTGGGACGCGCGACACGGCTTACGGGATCCGTGACGATTGCGTTGGTGGGGAAATACGTGGCCCTTCATGATGCCTACTTGAGTGTGGTGGAAGCCCTGACGCATGGGGGCATTGCCCACGGCGTCCAGGTGAATGTGCGCTGGATCGACTCCGATGATTTGGAAAGTGGACAGGCATCTCAGATCCTGGAAGGGGTGGATGGGGTCCTGGTTCCGGGGGGATTTGGCTATCGAGGCGTGGAGGGGAAAATTAAGGCCATCCACTGGGCCCGGATGAGCGATACCCCATTTTTTGGAATCTGCATGGGCATGCAGGCGGCGGTCATTGAGTTTGCTCGATCCGAGGCGGGACTGCTTCAAGCCAATTCCACAGAATTTGTTCCCAATACTCCGGATCCGGTGATTGACTTGATGCCAGAGCAGCAAGGCGTCTTGGATATGGGGGGGACCATGCGGCTCGGGAGCTACCCCTGTAACCTCGTCCCGGGGTCCAAGGCCCAGGCTATTTATGATGATACCCTGATTTTTGAACGGCATCGACACCGATTCGAGTTCAACAACGCCTATCGGGACCGAATTGCAGCCTTGGGTTTAGTGCCCTCTGGACTGAGTCCCGACCAACGGCTGGTGGAAATCATGGAGCTCCGGGACCATTCTTGGTTCTTAGGCACCCAATTTCATCCAGAGTTCCAGTCCCGGCCCAGCCGGCCCCACCCGCTCTTTCAGTCCTTCATTGGGGCCGCGCTCGCACGCGCCCAGGGAATTGGCCGTAGCTTGGTCATAGAGGAGCAAAGGTAGTACAAATGGCTCCGGGCAGAATGTGTGTTGCGTGGCCATTTGCGTAGTCAGTGTAGGCGTCAAACTCTGTGGCATAACCCGCTCGTAACTGCCCATCGTAACTGGATGCCACGGCTCCCAGCACCGGGGACGTGACGGTGACGTTACCCGGCCCCACTCGTATCGACGAGAGACTACAATGGTTTCTTGCATTAAAACGGCAAGTCGTCACCTGACATCCGATTTCGGCCATCCTCCAAGCACCTCCAAGGGCCCAAAAGTCTTTTCGTTAAACAGAGTGTATCCATTATCAGGATGCCTCATCACGGGGCTTTTCACCGTCTTTGACAACGTTTTCCCGATCGGAATATACTTGAGATAACTCATCGAGAATGACCTCTTGCGAGGCCACAGTTGGCACTGATAGGACCACCAAATTTTTTCAAGGGAGCGGTTTACCTATGGGCTTGATGTCACGCGTTTCGACAATTTTTAAGTCGAAGGTCAATAATGTTCTCGACAAGGCGGAAGATCCTCGCGAGACTCTAGAATATTCCTACCAGAAACAAGTCGAACAGTTGCAGAACGTGCGGCGTGGCGTGGCGGAAGTGGTAACCTCAAAGAAGCGGATTGAGCTACAGCTGAGTCGTATGGAACAAAACGCGGAGCAATACGATCAGGATGCGCGTGATGCGGTCCGGGCCGGTCGCGACGATCTAGCCCAACAGGCGCTGAATAGCAAGCAAGGCATTGTGAGCCAGATGGATGGACTCAAAAACCAAATTGGGGACTTAGCACGAGAAGAGCAACGCTTAGTGGATCTGCAGCACAAGTTGACCGCCAAAGTTGAGGCCTTTCGAACTCAAAAGGAAGTCATCAAGGCTCAGTATTCGGCGGCTCAAGCCCAAGTCAAGATTGGGGAAGCCTTTTCCGGGTTGGGTGAGGACATGGCCGACGTGACCATGGCAGTTCAACGGGCCCAGGACAAGACCCAGGCGTTGCAGGCGCGGGCCCAGGCCATCGATGAACTGTCGGTCACCATGGCGCTCGATTCTCCGGTTGCGTCCACTGGTGATGCGGTGCGTGACGAGCTCAATCGGATCAAGGCGCAGTCCGGAGCGTCGGATGAGCTAGCCCGACTCAAGTTAGAGATGGCCAAGGAGGATAACCCCTCATGATTATCCGCATTATGTCTGAAGGTCAATACGAAGTGGATGGAGATGCTTTAGACCGAATCAAAATCCTCGATGAGCACTTGATGGCGGCCATTGAACAGGACGACGAAGAGGGATTCAACCAGGCGTTTCACGAAGTCGTGGGCTTAGTGCGGTCCGGTAGTGTCCTCGAGCATCATCAACTCACGGAATCGGACCTCATTTTACCGGCTTCGGACACAACCTTGGTCGAAGCCAAGAGATTATTTAGTGAGCATCCGATCGAGTAGTAACACGCTTGCACCGCTTATAGCGGGGGATCCCATAGCGCATAGCGCCGCTCGGGATCCTTTTCGATCGGGAGATACGGTTTCAACGTTTCCGCAATCCGAAACTCCCGGGAATCATTGCGATTATGTCCCGGTGTCGGGGCAAACGCGTAAAAACTACCGCGGCGATAGCTATAGATAAGGTACCACGAATCAAAATCAAACATGGCTGCCAAGAGGCTATCTCCGTAGCCACCTTCGAGGAGCAGGTCCGCCGTGAGGTGCATGGCCGTAATCACATCGTCGGCATCGGTACCTTCCACGATAATCCAGCGGAATCCTTCGTTGTCGTCGACATGCCGAGTGGTCACTGGCATGTCTTTGCCGCCAAGATGTAGCGAGTCATTGACATCTTTTTCGATGGATTCAAAATGGCTATTATCCACCGTGCGTAAGACTAATGCCGCTTTTTTGTTAAACGGAGTCGAGAGCCGAACCTCGATGTCAAGTAGGGCGGTCGACAATGCAAATAACTGGTCGGTTTTCCCCGCTGGAATCTTGGTCCGACCAAAGAGCGAGTCGAAAAACCCCATGTGCTTCTACCTCCCTATTTCTTTTCCATCTCGGCTTGGAGCTTTTCTAAGTACCGAATCCGATGTTCGAGGCTCGGGTGGGTGGAGAATATCTCCATGATGCTATTCTTACGAACGGCCGGGAAGATAAAGAACGCGTTGAAATTCTCCGCCTTGCGGAGGTCTCGGCGTGACGATCGGTTCATGCTGGTGTTAATCTTTTCTAAGGCACTGGCCAGGTACCCGGGATGGCCAGTGATGATGGCTGAACCCCGGTCTGCCGCAAATTCGCGGTAGCGCGAGAGGGTGCGAATCAGCACAAAACTCACCGCCCAGACGATGATGGAGGCAAGCCAGATAATCATGATGGCCTGACCGCCGTTGCCACGACCGCGCCCGCCTTCTTCGCCTTCCAACGCGAACCCGAAAAAGAAGAATTGCTGGACGATGAAAGAGGCAATCATCGCAAAAAAGCTCGCGATGGTAATGACTGCAACGTCCCGATTTTTAATGTGTGTCATTTCATGCGCTAAAACGGCCTCTAACTCGGGTCCGGTCAGACGATCCAAAAGTCCTTGGGTAACCGTCAGCACCGCAGTTTTTGGACCGCGTCCAGTGGCAAACGCGTTGGGCATCGTGGTGGGCATTACGGCCACCCGAGGCTTTGGCATGTCCGCCAGTTGTGCGATACGCTCGATGGTCTTATGCAGTTCGGGCGCCTGTTGCGGAGTGACTTGGCGGGCGCCGGTCGACAACAGCACCAGTTGATCCGAAAAAAAGTACTGGCTTAATAGCAACGCGCCGATAATCACCACTAAAAGCGGAATACCCACGTGCAATGCCACCAGCACCGCAACAAATCCTAAATACAGGATAGCTAACAATAGCATGGTGAGGAACATCCGAAACGAGAGGCCATAATCGTGGCCATACCATGGGCGATTTGCTTTCGACATATCAGTAGCTCCCTTCTTCTCGATCATAGTGTATGTTCTTCTCATATCCTGCTCAAGTTTTTCTTTAAATTAGGGTCGAGTCATGCACTTGGAAAATATCGGCCAACCCCACATCTTGCATAAGACGATGACGCCCGTTATAATGGGTTTTGCTGCGATTGGGGGATGATGTAGCGGTAGCATAGATGACTCTGGATCATCTCGCCCAGGTTCGAATCCTGGTCCCCCAGCCAAATAATAATTTGGCCCCATAGTCTAGAGGCCTAGGACGCCGGACCCTCATTCCGGAAACAGCGGTTCGAATCCGCTTGGGGCTACCATGTTACCGTCGCTTGCGACGGTTTTTTTGTTATGATTTTTGGGGGAGGGGAAAAATATGGCGACTTGGCAAGCCTCGGTTCGGTGGTCAGAGG
>JAKAAL010000065.1 GCA_021802375.1 Bacillota bacterium
GAGTCTGGTCAAAAAAGGACAGAGCCGTTTCTTGAATTTTGTCAAACAGTTCTACGCGCAAGGTTTGAATGATTTCTAGTGCTAACATTTGAAACAATAACAGTTGGAAAACGTTTAGCCCTGATGTGGTCACGACGAGGCCCATATACCCCACGGAAAGCGCGACCATCACATTTTCCGGAAAGTGATGGGGGATAAGGTATTGATCAATAAAAATCTTAATTAAAATAGGTTGGAACACATCTGTGGCTGTGGCAACTAATAATATGGTAAGGGAAAGTGCCACCTTTCCACGGTGTGGTAGCATGTATCGCAACAGACGAGCAAAAATCCCTCGGTTTTGGGAAGGTTGTGGGTAGTTAAGCAACTCAGCGCTCAACGGCCCTCACCTCCTTGTTCTACCAGCGATTCCAATTGCTGGCGCTGATACATGTTGTAATACCGGCCTGGTCTGGCTAGCAGAGATTGGTGGGTGCCTCGTTCCACAATCGTGCCTTGTTCTAGGACGATGATTTGATCTGCGTGTTCCACCGTACTCAATCGATGGGTGGCAATCAAGGTGGTACGTCCCACTCGATTTTTCTTCAGTTCGTCAAGAATTTGAGTTTCGGTTTGGGCATCCACTGCCGACAAGGTGTCGTCTAGTAACAAAATTTCGGCATCTTGCAGCAGAGCCCGAGCAATCGAAATGCGCTGTTTTTGCCCTCCTGACAAAGAGACGCCTCGTTCACCGACGACGGTGCGGTAACCATTGGGAAAACGCATGATGTCCTGGTGAACATCGGCAATTTTAGCGTTGCGCTCGATTGCTGCTTGACTGGCATCAGGGTTGGCGAAGGCGATATTTTCCGCAATCGTGGCTGAGAAGAGGAAGTTGTCTTGGGACGCGTACGCTATCGCGCGGCGCAATCCCCGTAAGGTTACCTGATAAATGGAGTGGCCGCCAATTTCAATATCCCCGTCAGCCACATCAAATTCCCGTAATAACAGGCGCATTAGGGTAGTTTTACCGGCACCGGTTCGACCGACAATGCCGAGCGTCTCTCCCTGGCGTACGGTTAATTGAATATCTTGCAACGCTTTTGCAGAACCATCCGGATAGCAGAATCGTCGAACCTGATAGTGAATGTCTCCGCTAGGTACGATATCTTGGGCATCGGGATGGTCTTTCACCTCGGGGGCGATATTTAGCACAGTGGTCACACGATCATACGAAGCGCGTCCCCGCTCCACGATATTGAAGAGAAAGCCAAAAGCCAACATAGGCCAAATCAGTTGACCCAAATATAGGGTAAAAGTAGTCAACTGGCCTAGATTCAAGGTATGATGCACCACGAACACGGCGCCTACGGCAATCGAGAGAAAGTATGAAAAGCCAATGATTACAGAAATGGTGGGATCAAACAATGAATCAATTCGAGCCACGGCAACATTTTTGGAAACCACATCACGAGACAATTGAACAAAATTCTTGCGTTCCCACGGCTCCTGACCAAAAGCCCGTACTATGCGGACCCCGGAAATGTACTCCTGTACCCTATCGTTAATGTCGGAAAATGCGGCCTGGGCCAGAGTAAAGCGATCATGCAACATCTTGCCATAGCGTGATACGGCATATGCCATGATAGGCAATGGCAATAGCGAAATCACCGTCAATTTCCAACTAATGGTCAATACCATGGTGGTAATGACGACGGTTCCGGTGGTGATTGAATCCACCAAGGTCAAAACACCGTCGCCAGCAGTTTCCTGGATTGCCTGCACGTCATTGGTCGAATGGGCCATTAAATCCCCAATACGTTGCTGATGATAAAATTGCGGCGACATTAAGGTAAAATGTTGATACAGGCGGTTTCGCAAATCCGTTCCCAGTTGAATGGATCCCCCATACAACAACACGCGCCACCAGTAGCGGATGCCATAGGTCACTAAAGCTGTACCTAAAATGGCTAACAAAGCGTATACCAGATGTGCTTTTGTCAACGTTCGGTTGGTGAGTTGGTTGACGACAATTCCCACTACTCTGGGTGGAATCAAGGTTAATATAGCCACAATAATGAGAAGAACTATTCCGCCAAAATAGCGAGACCGATTCCGTTTAAAAAACCACATTAAATCCAGAAAAACGCGCACAAATGCCTGCCTTTCTCGCCTTGCTTGCAAAGAGGGTTGTTGCGGGTACAGGACAGACTCACAGTCGGAAATAAAGTAATCCATAGGTCATCATTCTAAAAGAGGATAGCACATATTGCATTTGCTAATCCAATAGGTTTCCTTTTCTCAAGGACTCAACTTCGAAGAATTCCGTAAGATTCGCCACTGTTTAAGGGGGTGACAAACAGGAGTTCCGAGTGGCCTGGGGGAATGCTGTGATGGAGATCGGGATGACGTTGTTGGTGAGTGTATTTTCGTCCACGGTAACGGCTCCAGGTTTTGCTCAATGAGCGCACGATTTCAGTGCATGGATCCGGCATACGTGGACGCATTTGTGGCAGATTATGCCGGCCAATCCGCAATTGAGCCATGCGAGTGTCGTCGGGTGGATTCGGTGTGGACACTGGGATCCGACGCGGTTGTGGGAGGGGTGGGTTCGGTGGGCGGATGCCCACCTGTTGCTAGCCGGAGACTCAGACTTCCCCATTTAATGTTTGTGTAAGGATTCAAGCTTTCAGAACAAAATGCAATGCATAGCGAGAATCCGCAGGATGTCGCGGATCTTGGGCATTGATGAGCGCAAACAGGCCCGAGACAGCCTGAGCCCATCGCGGACGTGCAGGGCGTTCCAGGGTAATGGTCAAGACCGTGCCCTCTTGGTGGACGGTGCCCCCCGCTTGTAGCAACCATCGTGCCAGACGCCGCTCATGGCGAGGATCAGGATACACCATCGCAAGTCGTTGCCGCAGCCAGTATTCGCCATTCATCGCCATGATGCGGCATGCATCTTGAAAGGCTTTGGCCTGGTAGTGAAAGGCCTTGCGGCGCTCTTCGGGCACGAGACCCCATAACACCACGGTTTCCGGGGCGGTCTCGTAGGCGGCATGGACTTCGGTGAGGCGTTGCTGTAACCGAGTCCACCGTGAGTGATGAGTGGAATCCGCGGAGGACGCGGTAGATTCCTGGGGGTCAGAACACTCTCCCCTGAATGATGACCGCGACAGGGAGTTAAACCGATGACAAAATGAATTAGCCCAAACATTGAGGATCTTTTGGTCCTTGGAGTTAAGCTTTGGGTTGGGTATGATGTCTTCATGAACATGTCCGTTGCTATGGCCACATATAATGGCTCCCGTTATCTTTCCGAACAACTGGAGAGTCTGATTATTCAAGATCTTTTGCCGTGTGAGCTTGTGGTTTGTGATGATGGCTCCACAGATGATACCATGGCCTTACTCCACGAGTTCAAAAATGTTGCTCCGTTTCCCGTGCACGTCTACCAAAATGCGAACAGGCTGGGTTATGTCGACAATTTTCTTAAGGCAGCCAGTCTATGTCATGGTGACTACATAAGTTTCTGCGACCAAGACGATGTCTGGCGCGCAACCAAGCTGCAGCGTCTGGCGGGTCAATTCCGTCGCAATGGTGCAGTGCTGGGAATTCATCAGGCGATCGTGGTACATAACGACTTATCACCAACAGATGCCCGTTTTCCCGTCATTGGGAAAACGGTTGTGGTCCCCGCTCAACGTCTGGGAGACGGCCCTTTAAAGAGTTTTCCCCTAGGGTTTGCGCTGACTGCTCACCGATCCGTGATAGCCCGCATTATTCCCCGTTTATCCGATTATCCGGAACGATTTAAGTTTTATTTTGGCCACGAAATGCCTATTTACCTGGCAGCTAGGGCTATGGGACCGGTGGTTTACTTGAATGAAACACTTACCCTATATCGACGTCATGAACAAAACGTCACTTCGGGCAAGGGAGTGCAACAGCGGCCTTCGTGGACAGCATTGCAAAACAATGCGCAAGACTATATCGGATTTGCAACCCACGCAGAAACTCGAGCCGCGTTTTTAGAGTGGATGGCCGGTGAAGATACAGACCAGGTAGCCGACTATTTTAGACTCAATGCCAGCGTCAGTAGACGACTCGCCCGATTTATGAAATCCCGCGCAGCCTATTATGAAATCAAGGGCACTCTCACCCGGGTTCGCGCCCTTTACCGTATGGTGTTGCAAGGTGCCTATCAACCCCGACTAACTGGAGGTTTGGGATTGAAGAGTTGGGGCAAGGATCTTTACGCTATTTTTCGCTGAATCGTACTTGCTTGGAAGGAGGGCCTAGCACTGAGCGAATATCAGAAACCTACGCGGGTACGGGCCAGCCTAAAACGATCTGCAGGTATAGTATTTGTCTTCTCCTTGCTGTCTAAGCTTGGCGGATTAATTAGACAATTCGCTATGGCTTTGGTGTTTGGTACCACTGCTGCGAATGATGCCTGGCTTATTGCCTCGGTTATCCCCAATTTATTTTTTGGGTCTGTCAGTGGCGCGATCACGGTGACCACAGTGCCGATTTTGTCTGAAGCCGATGCTCGATATTCCCAAGAGTCCACAAATATCTTTATTAGTCAGGCGTTGGTGGCGATTGGTGTCATTACCCTTTTGCTCAATATCATTGCCGAAATATTTGCGCCGCTGATAACGCGACTGGTGGCTCCGGGATTTAGAGGACATGAGCTTCAACTGGCCATAACGATGGCGCGCATTGTCATGCCGACTTTATGGATTCAAGCCTTGGCTGGATTTTTTAGTGGTATTTTGCAGCAACGCGAGCAATATTCTGCGCCGGCAGCGGTTCCGGTATTGATTAATATTGTGCGGATCCTGGGTATTGTGGTTTTAGGCCGCTTTATGGGGATAATCGGGGTGGCCGTGGGATTTACCGTGGGGACGGCATTGCAATTTACTCTCCTTATTGGTCCGTTGAGGCGCACTAAGATTCGTCTGCGTCCTAGCCGGCGCCTTAATCATCCTTTGCTTAAGAAAATGGGACGAATTTCGGTACCCTATTTTGTCAATTCATCCGTTAATAGTGTAGAGATCATTGTTGACCGGCTTTTGTCCTCTTACCTCGTGACCGGAAGCATTGCGGCAATTAACTATTCGTACACACTGGTGCAGGTGCCCCTAACACTTTTGTTAGCGCCCATTACCACTCCGTTGCTAACTCGTTTGTCGCAACAATACAGCGACGATGATCTTGATGAATTTCGCCATACTGCTTTCCGAGGCATGGAGTTGACACTTTTTATATTAGCCCCGGTAACTGTGTGGTTTATTACCTTGCGGATTCCCATTTTAGTGGTTTTGTTTCAACATGGGGCTTTCACCGCCGGTTCGACCCGACTTACCGCTACCACTCTCTTGGCATTCAGCCTAGGAATTCCTGGATTTGGCATGGTGTTCTATTTGAGAAATCTGTTTTTCGCTTCTAAAGATACCAAAGTGCCGGCTCGTTACGGCATTATTGCGATCATGTGCAATATCGCCGGAGATCTTACCTTGGTGCATCTATGGCAAGCTGCCGGTTTGTCTCTGTCTACCAGCATTGCCAATTGGGTTAATGCGATATTAATGATGTTGCATTTGTTGAAAACAGGGGTGCTGAAATACAGTCAGTTCAAGAAGATTCTGTCCCCAATATTACTTGCGTCAATGGGTATGCTTGCGGCATGGGCCGTTGTTCGTCTCGGAATATCCCCGCTCCATCTTGGGTTGTTTGGTGAATTCGGCTGGGGTGCAGTCAACCTAGTGCTATCCGGTGTGGTGTACGTCTTCATTTTACGGCGTTGTAACAATGAGATGCTTGATTGGTTTGAAACGCTGATTAAAAAGCGACTGGTCTCATGGAACCGCTAGAGTCTTTTGTTCATCCACAAAGACCGTTCGCGCGATGTCATCTGGCGAACAGCCTTTGTGAGACAGCAATTAAGGTTTAGACGGATTCTTTCTGAGATGGTGGCAATGGCGCCGCTAACCAGGACTCGAAACACGCCTTTTGCGCTTCAGTGGGTTCGGCAACAGACTTTATCTCTATCTTGTCGTAGGGGGCATCGGCGAGAACCACGGGAACCGTTACCAGACGACCCCGTCGAAACACACTCACATTGGCGGTATCACCGGGACGGTAGTTAAGTTCGATGCGTTTGGTAAGGTCTTCCGCCTTCTTGACTTGGTAACCGTCAAGCGCGATGACTTGGTCGTTGGCGTAAAGTGATGCAGCAGCAGGACCATTGGTATAAGCGGCGGCAATCCTAATGGCGCCTCCCATGGCTTTGGCAGCAATGCCTAACCATGGTTTAGTAGCTACAGATGTCGCGCCTGGTTCCACATCATCCGACTCAGGATTTTTATAGCTGCGAAGGATTTCTAATCCCGCGTAGTCAAGGCTCACGGCCAAGGGGATTTCTTCAGTACCGTTAATATATCGTCCGAAAAACTCTTGAAATGAACTCTGCGCAACTTCTTCGACGGTTTCCTGGTAGACGTGCTCGGGAAATCCTATGCCGTGGACGGCATATCGTTGATAGAGTAGCCGTAAAACATCATCCAGCGAATGTTCGTTGTTTGTCCGGTGCCGGATTTCCAAGTCCAGACAGGTTCCCACCAAGTCACCTTTCAGATAATACGAAATGGTGCGGTTGTGTGAGTCTTCATCCGGTTTGTATAGCTTGATCCACGTGTCGAAGCTGGATTCCGCCAAACTTTGCACCAGTCGGCCGGGCTGCTTTTCGTAGGCTTTAAGGTTTTCGGCCATGTGATCTAAATACTCTTTGACGGAAAATAGGTCTGCGCGACGCAGACTTAGTGCAGCATAATAATCGGTAAACCCTTCCATAGCCCACAAGAGACGAGTATACACTTCGTGGGAGTAGTCAAAGGGTCCCAGCATATCAGGATGGATTCGCTTGACGTTCCACAAGTGGAAAAATTCATGGGAAACTAGTCTCAGCACCCGGCGGTATTTCTTGCGAGGTTTAAAGGAGAATCGCTCCATACCGCATGTTGTGGAGTTTAAATGTTCTAGGCCACCGGTGCCGCGTTCGGAGAGGTGCATGATAAATGTGTAATGGTGATAAGGCAATTCTTGGAAAATATCTCGCTGGGCTTCGACTATTCTTTGAATGTCGCGAGTAAATTCCTCGGCGTCTTCGTTTCCATGGCCCCACAAAGCCACCGTATGGGGCTTATCATTCACCATAAATTCCAGACTGCGGTGCGTGCCGCATTCCACAGGTGAATCAATCAGCGCATCATAGTTGGCTGCCACATATTGTCCGGGATACTCTGGGTCGGGATCTAACCCAGTAGCCACCTTCCAGCCCGCGGGGTGCTCTATTTTCACCGTGATCGGCAGACTGCGAAATTCATCCAACCAGAAAAACAACTGGGCTCCATTCCAGTAAGCGTGACTTTCGTCAAGGTGACTGGTATCAACGCCGAGCTCATAGGCATAGACTTGGTAGCTGACAGTAACTTCAGCCAACTCCACGAAGGTCTCAAATTCCCAGGAATTTTTGCTGTGATGATGAAGAGCTAACTCCGCGTCGAAAGATTTGAGTCTGAGATCAAAAACATGGCGTGAAAAATCCTGGATTTCATAGGCGCCAGGTGTCCATACGGGCAAACTCAACGTATGGCGTCCTTTGGGCAATTGCGAAATATGTAAGGTCACATGGTAAACATGGTAACCGGGTTCAACAAAATTAACGGTAAAATGCAATTGTGGTGCCAATTTGACGCCTCCTTAAAAGGTCCCTGGGTAACGTGTTTAGCATATCCCAAAACTTGCAAAGAAGCACGACAGGCATCATAGAAGGTAACAATGACCCTTGACGCTTCCACGAGGGGTCATTGGCGAAAAATAGAGATTACAGCCATGTTTCCGTCCGCGCGGATACAGAAAGAAGCCCACTCCCTGTGGGGTTTCATACTTTTAATAATTTCTTCGTCGTTATTGGCCGCTAGTTCGAAGGAGTAATGACGACAAGTGCCTCTGGAGAAACACCACTGGGCATATACTGTGTGAGACGGCCTGGTGGGCGGGAAGAGTATGTCACGTCAATGGAACTGCATCGAAAGAAAGGACTTGTCACGCGATCGTGCGATGGGATCCAGCAACTGAGCCAGGGTTCTTGCTCCACAGCGCTTTGGCTCTGACGACGGGCGGGGTGCCGCTGGGCCTGGTCGCCCAAATAGCGTGGGCCCGCGATCTCGAAACCCGAGGTAAGAGTGCGCAACGCAAACAGTTGCCGATCGAAGACAAAGAAAGCTATCGGTGGTTGCAGGTCCAACAAGAAGTGGGGTTTGCGTGCCGGCCGGCACGCAAACCGTCCTCATGGGGGATCGCGAATCCGACATTTCCGATGTGTTTCTTGCGCCGCGTGACCCCCTGCAGCATTTATTAGTGCGGGGGGACTTGGGATCGCAAGTGGGAAGATCCCCCCGAACAGCATCTCGGGGCTGCCGCCGAAGCGGCGCCCATCGTCGGGACCATGGCCATCACCGTTCCGCGTAAACCGGGTCAGCCCGAACGGGAGGCGATCGTAACCCTACGGATGGCCGTGGTCCGCGCATCGCTCGGCCTCGATACCGGCCGCTCCTGCCATCACGGTGGTCTTGGCACGAGAATTCGAGCCCCCGGAGGGGACCCCCCAGCCCATTGCATGGTTGCTGCTGACGGCGGGCACCGCCGCCGATGCTCAGCGGATCGTGACGTGGTATAGCTATCGCTGGCGGATCGAAAGGTGCACTTCACGTTAAAAAGAGGCGAAAGCCACGTCGAAGACCTACAATTAGCAACGCGGGAACGGTTAGAACGGGCCGTCACCCTGTATTCGATTGTCGCTTGGCGCCTCTTGTGGATGACCTACTAAGGGGGGTCGATTCCGAACAGTCGCCCACCGTGGCCTACGAAAACTGCAATAGCCTTCGAAAACAGGTCTAAAACCACCGTAATCGCCCAGAAATCAGCCCTTCCACTGTCAATGGGAGCACTGATTCACATAAATAGTCACAGGCCGAATGAGATGACATTGTAAAGAACCTCGCACTGTGTAAGGCTTTCACGCCTTTTTGCCGTTTTCGTTCCGTTGCCGCTATAATCACTATCGGCCGCACAGTGCCTGCAACGGATATCCACCCATTTGGCACTATGACCGTCCCGCAGCGAGGAAAATCTTGGGACAGGTCTTTGCCATAAACTACCAAGGGCGTCGGCAGGAATTCGCAGGCACCTATCACTATCACAAGAAAAGAAGCACTACAGTTAGACGCTTACCGTCGCTGTGTCGTACAGTCAAGGCAGATCCTGTCCCGAAGAGGGTGAACTCGCGTGAGTTTTGCAGACATCGGCGCGTTGATCGCTCTCGTCTGGGCGTTTGCCACTCAAGGGCAATGATTTGGTATGCCCGAACACGAAGCGATGGGATGTTCGCGAAGCCCTCATTTTTGGCGGGCTCGTCGGTTGAACCGCCGGCAGATCGTCAATCACCCGATGCAATTGTTCCCGAGACAGAGCCAAGTGCATAACCTCTACCCATATTTTATCACCTCATTGTGGCCGCAGGGGTTTCGTGCGGCGAAATAGTCAGTAGACCTTGCCTGATGGTGAACATATGTGCTGTCCTCGTAGTCAAAAAATGTTCGACCCACGATCATCCAACATGGTTATCAGTTTCTTATGATTAGCTTCTAACTCCAGATCTGCGGCGGACAATTGGTGCCCTATTGAGATGATGCGGTCACTTTCACGGCGATCAGTTGGCTTGCACAGTGAGAAACCTACCACGATTCTGTTAGCGACTCCGTCCGGCAGGTCGAGGTATCCGGTGCGCTATATTTTGATGAACTATCGCTATAGAGGGACGGAAATCGAGATAGGGTCCTTACACGACTGACATCCAGAAGGACATATTGATACGCACAATGGAGTAGGTGAAATCTTTGTCACAATTCATCCGGATTGTCGTTCATCTCTATAGCGTGCACGACACAGATGCTACCGGGAGATGATATTGATGGGCTCATTACGCCACCCCTTTGCATTGTGGTTAGCGCACTTACCCGGTGCAGAACCGTCGAAGGCAAAAGTGCCAGTCCTATCGGTTCAGCGAGGAGGAATCGTGGTAGATACCGACTGGCTGACCCCATGGATAATCGAATTTGGGGATAAGATTACCCAATTTCTCATGAACTTCTCCCGACGCCTGGCCTCTACGATGCCGAGGCGGGGGTTTCTGGATTTATTCCCAGAATTTCCTGGCTCATTGACCGCTGCGCGTGAGGCCGTGGGCCTCCCGTGTCTTGTGCGATCTCCCCAGGCGTGACTTCGGACCGCTCCGGCCCTAGCTTCCGAAAGTCCTCGCGTTGTTTGCGAGGAAAAATCCGCGTCTGTTTGTGGGGTTTCGTGAGCGGATCTCCATCGAAAAGTTTTTTGATACCGCGTTTGGCAATGACGCACGCGGCATTGTGGTCCGCATGATCCGTGTGTCCGCAGTCTTGGCAGACGAATTCGGCTTGGTTGAGCCGATTGTCCGGGTTGATGTGCCCACAGACGGCACATTCCTGCGAGCTATACGCGGGCGGAACCAGCATGACGAGTTTCCCCGTTCGCAACGCTTTATAGCGGGTGAACGACACGACCTCGCCCCAGGCCGAAGACAAAATCGCACGATTGAGGCCCGCCTTCGCTTTCGCCTTATTAGGAAGAAATCGACCTGCGGCATCTTTTTTGGCCTTGGGCCGTTTGGTCATGTGCTGAATTTTGAGATCCTCAAAGACATCCAGGTCAGTGGACTCATTGGCGACGAGTTGATGACTCGTTTGGTGCGCATAGTCCTGTCGGACGTTTTTTTCGTATTGCTGATACCGGGCGGCTTTCCGATAGGCTTTCTGGCGATTGCGGGAGCCTTTTTTCCTACGGGAAGCCCGGCGCTGCCATTTTTTGCGCTGTCGTCGGGTCTTTGTAATCCGTTCCTTTTGCACTGGTTGGAGATCGAAGGTGTGTCCATCTGAGGTCATCAACGGCTTGGCCACGCCGCGATCTCCACCGAGCGTACGCTCGGCCAATTGATCCGGCGATAAATGCCGCAAATCTTCGACAATCTGCTCCGCCGCGGCATCGGGTGTATTGCCAGGCAGAACGACGGTGGCATCCTCCGCTGCGAAGGACAACCCCCATTGACCGCCTTCCACAGCAATGTGAATCGAGGACGGCACCTCATGGGGACGATGCGCGACATAAGGGATCACCCCGACCGGGTACTTCTTCGTGCCGAGGGTCAGCTGATAC
>JAKAAL010000066.1 GCA_021802375.1 Bacillota bacterium
GCCCATCGCCGGTGGACTTCCCGACCAAGGGTTTTGCACCCCGAACCCAGCAACAGAGCGTAACCAGAGGTTGCCCTGGCCTGCACGGGCCGTGTCGTTCAGCACGCGCATCTTCTCGATCCCCTGCTTTATCATCTTTATTCGATTAGCTTGACCTCGATCCGCTCTATCGCGCCCCTATCACTGCGCAACCACGGATGGCGACGCTAGGAAAACGGCGTCGACGATTCCTTTTTCTAAATTGAGCCCCTGGGTCCGCGAAGCTGCCCAAGAGACGATTCCAGAGCTATCCAGGCTCGAGGCCCTTGCAACACTCCAGCTCCTGTGATAGATTTGCTTTAGTACGGTAGTGCATTAGCGAGGTGACTTATGCGATCGTGGATGGATCAAGCCGCCGATCAATTTCGGCAGACCAGTGCGCTCATCGCACAGCTCGATGACCAAGGTTTTACGCCCTTCTTTACCGCGCCTACCCATGACGCCGAAGTGCGTCGCGATCACACCCAGGCTATCATCGAACGCTTAGCGGCCTGGTCGCCCCATGCCATCGAGTTTCCCCTACGGGTATATTCCACCGGGCCAGTCTTTGAGCACGGCACCTGGGCGGAAAGTCTTGACGTCGAGGTGCTTGAAGAACGTAGCGGCGACTCCGACCGAATCATTTTTGATCTTTTGACCCACCTTATCGCCGAACGCTTTGGGCCTCCCGCCAACCAGAATCTGGTCTTTGTCGCCGGACATCTTGGCCTCTTGCGCGGGCTTTTCTCCGCGCGGCAGTGGTCGAAGGAAGCAATCGAGAGCGTGGAGCGGGCCATTGGCCAGGGCCAGTACAACCAGGTCGAGGAGAAGATAAAGTCCAAGAGTCCAGAATTGCTGCCCTTGTTTCGACCCAGCCCGCCAGAAACCATGATTGGCCACCTGAACACGCTGACAAGGGGAGTAAGCGCTTCAGAGGTAACGCCGATGCTGTTATCTTTACCGCGGGAGGTCGACCACGTTCCCGCCGTGCTTTGGGATTTAAGCCTTACTGGCTCGTTCGCCTACTACTCAGGCCTCGTGTTTGCCCTATACGCTAGAGGTCAAGGGGAAGCATTGATTAAAGGCGGACGATTTTTCCTTCGATACCAGGATCGCAATTGGCAGGGGACGGGCTTTACCATCGCCTTGCCGGAGTGGTTTAGGTCATGAAGGAGGCAGAGGAGACGACGGCGATGTTTCACTACGAGGACATTCGCATTGCGATAGGCAAGGGCCGCATCTTGGAGCAGCTCGTTCCCCGCTGGCTCGAGGCCAAGTTTCCGTGGCCGCTTGAGCCTAAGAGTCGACAACTGTGGTTTGCGGGAAGTCACCAAGGTCCGGGGGCCATGATTGTGAGGGGGCCGGACGTAGCCACCTTGGTTGCCCGAGGTGCTGCAGATATTGGCATCGTCGGCACGGACTTAGTCGTCGAACGGGGTGCGCAAGATATCCTGCAAGTAGGCGACCTCGATTTGGCGCGGTGTCGTGTGGTCCTTGCCGGAATGAGTGAAAAACGGCCTGACGGACCGTTTTTAGTAGCCAGCAAGTATCAAAGAATTACGCGGGATTTTTTACAGCGACACCACCTTCAGGCCGATATCGTACCCCTATCGGGCAGTCTGGAATTAGCTCCCTTAATTGGTCTGGCGCCCTATATTGTCGATATTGTCGAAACGGGAGAGACGCTTCGTCAGCATCATTTAATCGAAATTGAAACCATTATGCTCGCTCATGCCTGCCTGATTGCCAACCCCGCGCATTGGCGAGCGAAGCCCGAAGTGGTCGCGATCCGCGACCGCCTGGTCCAATATCTTGCGTAGCGCCGCACCCAAAAAACCGGTGTCGGGATGTGTTTCAAGACAAGAATCCTTTGCCGGACCCGCTAGCGATGAAAAAGCATGACTCATGGGAGGGATATCGATGACCGATGTTAGCGAAATCCTACGACGCGTTCGCGACGAAGGCGAAGCAGCGCTTTTACAATTCAACGCCCAATTCGACCATGTGAGCATGGAGGCCAAAGATCTGGTGTACGACCCCTTTGAGCTCGATGTGCCTGAACCTCCCAAGGCCATTTGCCAGGCCATTGACGCGGCCATCGGGCGTATCCAACGCTTCCACCGCGCGACTCGGCCATCGGCCACGACGCAATTAGATTCCGAAAACGAGCTCTATCTCAGCGAACGTTGGATCCCCCTATCGCGAGTGGCCGTCTATGCTCCAAACGGGGGCTATCCCTTAGTTTCTAGCCTTTTGATGACTGCAATTCCGGCCCAAGAAGCCGGGGTATCTGACGTCGTGGCTGCCATCTCGCCCAGGGGCGGATCCGCCACTCATCCCGTGTGGAACTACGCCCTACGCCAACTCGGTCTGCACCAGGTCTTGGCAGCAGGCGGCGCCCAGGCGATCGCGGCCCTCGCCTATGGCCTAGGACCGATCAAACCGGTCGATTTGATTGCCGGTCCCGGCAACCGTTATGTCACCGCCGCTAAGCAAGCCCTATCCGCCCAGGGCATCGTCGGCATCGACCTCCTCGCTGGCCCCTCGGAAGTGCTCATCATTGCCGACGGCATGGCGAATCCCGAATATATCGCCTACGACTTACTTTCTCAGGCTGAACACGCCGAGGACGCCAGCGCCATTTTTGTCACCTGGGATGACGCGCTACGAGAGCGCGTCCGGCAGCGTGTCCACGCCCTTCGCCAAGAGGATGGCGAGCGGGTGGTCGGCACCATCAGTTTTGAACGCGTCGCTGACGCCCAGGCGGCCGTGGACCGGCTCAACCAGGTGGCCCCCGAGCACGCCGGGCTGGTAGGCGCTGAGGCCGAAGCCTTAGCGCCCCAGGTACGCACCGCAGGTGCCCTGTTCGTGGGCGCCATGGCGGGACAAGCGCTCGGAGATTACGTCGCCGGCCCAAGCCACGTCCTGCCCACGGGCGGCACGGGACGGTTTCTTTCTGGACTTTCTACACGCACCTTCATGCGCCGCATGTCCGTCATCGAGGCGCGAAAACAGCTAACCTCGGACCTGCTCGAGTGCGGCGCGGCCCTAGCCGAACTGGAAGGACTTCGCTTCCATCAGCAAGCCCTCTTAGTCCGAAAAGCCTAGCCTCTTGAAAGAGCATCTTTAAAAAAGAGATATAACAGCGAAAAAGAACCTGGGAGGAATGTTTGATGAAGCGAGGGCACAGCCTTCGACGGACCACCGCTGAGACGGATATTTCGCTTACGCTCGATATTGACGGCCCTTTGATGGAGCAGCGCATCAGCACTGGCCTGCCCTTGTTTGACCATTTCTTGTCCGCCATGATACAGCATAGTGGCTATGGCATCGATTTAGAAGCCAGAGGCGACCTGACCGTAGATCCCCACCATTTAGTGGAGGACGTCGGCATTTGCTTTGGAGATGCGCTGCGAGCCGCACTTGCTGACCTAAAGGGAATCCATCGCTACGGGCAGCGTTACTTGCCCATGGACGAGGCTCTGGTGCTGGTGGCCTTAGATATTTCCGGCCGGGGTCAATTGTTTTGGTCGGGGCCGTTCCCGGACCGAGCCATCAATAACGTGGCGAGCGAAGTGTGGCCGGAATTCTTCAAGGGCTTGGCCCAACACGGCCAACTGACCTTGCACGTGATTTGCCATAGCGGCCAAAACGCTCATCACGTGATTGAGGCCTGTTTCAAGGGCCTTGGTCGCGCCTTGGCCGAGGCCACCGCCAAAACCTCAAGCGCAGCCATCCCCTCGACCAAAGGACTCCTCTAAAGAGGCGCTGCATAAAGAACGGATTGGGAGGAGGGCTTGTATGCAAGTGGCCATTATGGACTATGGTATGGGAAACCTGGGCAGTCTTCAGGCCATGGCCGATCGTCTTGATTTGGATTCCGTCTTGTGGCGTCAGGGGGCCCTGCCACGGGGATCGGACTTCGTCATTTTCCCTGGGGTAGGGTCCCTAGAAAACGCCATGCGTGAGCTCTCGCAGCGAGAACTTTTGACGCCGCTCGATGCTGCGCGCCGCCAAGGCGTGCCCATTTTAGGCATCTGTCTTGGGATGCAACTACTATTTGGAGAGGGCGACGAGGGGGGCCACGGGCTGGGTTGGCTTTCCGGAACCATTCCGCGACTGTCCGCCAAGCGCACACCGCACATGGGTTGGAATACCGTCCATCCCGTCCGCCCTACTCCCCTCTTACCATCATCGTCTGAGAACTCACAGGCGGCTTATTATTTTGTCCACAGCTACGCCGTTCGGCCTCACGACCAGGAAGTTGCCTTAGGTGAAACCCTCTACGAGGGAGAAACCTTTGTTAGCGTGGTCCAAGCCGGATCCTTAGTAGGCGTCCAATTTCACCCGGAATTAAGCGGACCGGCAGGCCGCGGGTTCCTGCAGTCATTTTTAACGGCGGTGGTTTCATGAAGCGCCTGGAAGTTTGGCCCGCCATCGATTTATTAGAGGGAAAGCCTGCTCGGTTGTTCCAAGGCGCCTATGACCAGGTTCGCTCCTATGCCGGCACCCCAGACGATTTGCTTAACCGACTGCGTGACCTCGGTTGCCCGCGACTCCACTTAGTGGATTTGAGCGGCGCCAAATCGGGGCGATTCGGTGCCTGGACCGTGCTCTCGCACGCGGCCCGGCTTGGCCTCGAGGTCGAGGTGGGCGGAGGCTTCCGCGATCTGAACGCGATAGGACGGGCCTTGGCCGAAGGCGCCAGCCAAATTGTCTTGGGCACCGCCCTGATCGCATCGCCCGGCTTTGCCGATGGCGTGATCCAACGATTTGGCGGTGAGCGCATCGTGGTCGGCCTCGACGTGCTTGAGGGCAAGGCCCGCATCCACGGTTGGACCGAGCCTGGGCCCGATGCCTTGGGCCTGTGGCAAGACCTTGTCCAAAAGGGGTTTTCTCGAGTGAACGTTACCGACATCCAGCAGGACGGCAGCCTTGGCGGAGTACGGCAGGCCTTTTGGCAAGCTTGGGCTGGCTTGCCCGGAAACATCGGTGCGGGCGGCGGAGTCCGTTCCTTAGGCGACCTTGATAGCTTGCGCCGATGGGGTGTCGACCGCGCCGTCGTCGGCAAGGCCTGGTTAGAAGGCGTGCTCGATCTCTCAAGGGTTTTTGGAGGAGGGGAACGCTAATGCATTTACCACGCATCATTCCTTGCCTCGACGTTCGGCATGGGCGAGTCGTCAAGGGGGTTAACTTTCTCGATTTGATCGATAGCGGAGACCCGGTAGAACTGGCCACGGCCTATGCCACTCAGGGTGCTGATGAGCTGGTTTGGCTCGACATCGTGGCCACCGTGGAAGATTTAGAGCTGGCCACCGATCTCATTAGGCGAGCTCGTGCGGGAGTCGACGTGCCCTTGACCGTGGGTGGTGGTATCCGGAGCATCCGCCAGGTCGAAGCGCTACTCGAGGCTGGCGCAGACAAAGTTTCGATCAACAGCCAAGCCCTGGCCCAACCTAACCTGATATCCGCCGTCGCGCGGAGATGGGGCAGCCAATGTATGGTGGTGGCCATTGACGCTCAACGCGAGGGCGATCACTGGCAGGTATTTAGTCATGGTGGTCGGACGCGAACCCCATGGACCTTAAAAGCTTGGCTCGAGCGGGCAGAAGGCGAAGGGGCCGGCGAGTTCTTGCTGACCAGCATGGACGCCGATGGCACACGCCAGGGTTACGATCTAGCGATGTTAAATTATGCTCGGGCGATCGTCCATCGGCCACTCATCGCCTCAGGCGGCGCCGGCAACATCGACGACCTCGAGGATGCCCTTCGTCACGGCCATGATGCCCTCTTATTGGCATCCATTTTGCATCAGGGGGATACCACCTTGCCACAAATCAAATCGGAATTAAGGAATCGGGGGGTTAGCGTGCGATGGCCGATTTAATTGAAGAGGGTCGGCGACTATATACGGTCGTGGTACAAGATCTGGCCAGCGGCCAGGTGCTCATGGTGGCGTTTGCGGACGATCAAGCCCTAGAGGCGACTCGCACCACCAAGCTTGCTCACTTCTATTCCCGGAGCCGGCGGGCGCTTTGGAAGAAAGGGGAAACCTCAGGCCACCTGTTACCGGTGGAACAGATTGTGAAAGATTGCGACGGCGATAGCTACCTTTATCTAAGCCGCCCAGTCCACCCCGTTTGCCATCGCAATACCCCCACCTGCTTCGATGGGGCACCTCAGGGATTTCCAGCGTCCCGGGACATCCTGGGCCTCTTAGCCGAGTGGATTCATGAGCGCGCCCTCGGTCCCTCTGACCCCAAATCGTATACCCAGGGCCTTTTACGCTCAAAGCCTGACCGTCTGCTGAAGAAAATTGCCGAAGAAGCCGGTGAAGTGATCATCGCCGCCTTAAGTCCCGGCGAGAATCAGGACCAGGAACTGATCTGGGAGAGCGCCGACTTACTCTTTCATCTGGCCCTAGTCTGGGAGCGACTCGGCATTTCCCCAAGCGATATAGCCACGGAGCTTCTCCGGCGCCATACGCCCTCCCTACCGGATGCATAACTGGCAGTTTATCGCGATACATGATAATACTATAACGTACCCGTCAACCATTTCGGGACGAAGGGAGAAGCAACGATGCCGTTTCGTCGTTCGTGGGGCTATGCGCAAGGCCGCACTTTAACCTCGAACCAAGAACAAAACCTCAATCGCCTGCTGGACAAGTATCATACCGTGCAGGACCACAACTTCGTCGATGAGTTGGACGTAACCCAAGTGGTGTTGGGCCGTGCCGTCCCCTTCAGTGAACTCACCGTGGAGGAGGCCAATCACGTGAACGCTCATCTGGAGGTCCGGATCATGCTCCACACCTATTTCAAGGACGTTCTTCCCCAAGAGCCGCAGGACTTTGCCCATGAAGCCGATCTGCTGTATCACGACCGCCGCCTGGTGGAGCGAGTTGTAGCCCGTGCTGGCTGGGATACCGGAGAATACTTCTTCTCGCCCCATCCGGTAGTCAGCGATCTCCAGTGAACGGGAGTAGGCCAAGGGTCTTGGTGGTGGATGATGAAGAGAGTATCCGCGACCTCTTAGTCATGGGTCTGAGTCACCACGAGTTTACGGTGGAAGCCTACGCCAGCGCAGAAGAAGCCTTGGCAGAAGTAGGCCGCTTGGCCCCTCATGTGGCCATTGTCGATATCATGCTTCCGGGCGAGGACGGCTTTCAGCTCACGCGCAGGCTCCGTCAGGATCCCGACCTCTATATTCTCGTACTTACCGCGCGCGATGGGACCCAAGACCTGGTGCAAGGTCTTGAAGGAGGCGCCGATGCCTATGTGGTTAAACCCTTTGAACTAGATGAGTTGGTGGCTCGCCTACGCGCCGGTCTGCGTCGGGTGCAAAAGGATGTGCAGACCCAGCTGCGCTTTGAAAACATCCTGATGGATGACTCGGCGCATCGGGTGGAGGTATCGGGAGATCCCATCAATTTGACGGCTAAGGAGTATGAACTTCTGCGCTATTTGATGAGAAATCCCGGGCAGGTCGTCTCTAAAAGCCAAATTTTGACCCACGTGTGGGGCTATGAGTATCCCGGAGACGACAACTTAGTGGAGGTCCACATCTCCAGCCTTCGCGACAAAATTGGAGATGATGAAAAGCAGGTCGTGCAAACCGTTCGCGGGTTTGGTTACCGTTTAGGAGGCTAAGCCCGTGCGCACCCGCACTTTGGCCTCGCTCTTGATCACACGCCAGCTCTTCCTCTTAGCCTCGGTTCTCGTGGTCATTGGGATAAGCCAATGGTTGATCTTACGCAACGTCCTCTATCAAACGGTAGCCCACACGCTTAACGGATCGGCGGGCGTGCTGGAATCGTTTGCCCATCACATCTTACGCCAAAATAGGCGAAGCCGCCTGGCTTCTCCCGGGCTGCCTTCCCTATCCAACCATTCCGGCCATGATATCTTGTCCCGACTTAAGGCGCCAGGCACAGAAATTGTCGTAGCCAACGCCCATCAACACGTCATTTTGCGTTCCCCCGACATTCCCAAAACCGCGTCCCCCACGCCCTCCTCAAGCTTCTACCTGTGGCATGGACGCATTGTCATCACGGAGACGCTGACTCACGGCAAGCATCTTTTGGGTTACCTTTGGGTGATGTCTAGCGTATCCTCGATGAATCACATCTTAGTCAGCGATACGGGAATTTTCGGGGCGGTAAGCCTTTTGGTCATCGTCCTATTTGCAGCCATGGGGGTGTGGTCCGTCCGCTCCGCTTTGAACCCGTTGCGACCGGTGGTCGCCGCGACCCTGCGCATCGCGGGTGGCGAATGGGGACGGACTGTGCCTATCCCGGATCAACCTGAGGAACTCAAAGAACTTAGCCGTGCCGTGAACACCCTGTCGGTACGCATTGAAGAGGCCTTTGCCAAAGAAAGGACTTTGGCGGACCAAATGCGTCGATTCGTGGCTGACGCCTCCCACGAATTGCGTACGCCCTTAACCGCCTTAACGGGATTCTTAGGACTGCTCGATGCGGGGGACCTCACTCCCCAGGAGACGGCCCAAGGACTGAGGGCCATGCGCCGCGAAAGTCAGCGCATGGCTCGGATGGTCAATCAGCTATTGTCACTGTCTCGCCTCGATAGCCCGATGGAGACGGACTTTCAGGTCAGTGTCATCCCGCTGAACCAGTGGCTCAAGGACGTGCGCCCCACGTTAGAAAGCTTATGCCAAGACCATCCTTTACTGCTGTCCTTTTCCGACGAGCCACTCCACATCATCTTCGACTCCGACCGATTAAGCGAGATTCTGTTTAACCTCATTGAAAACGCCTGCCGGCATACCCCGGCTGGCACGCCCATCCATGTGGAAATGGGGCGAACCGGCGGTGAGCCGTGGCTCGCAGTCCGTGACGAGGGTCCCGGCTTTTTGCCCGGGTCCCTGCCCTTGGTTTTTCATCGCTTCTATCGCGGAGACCAATCCCGTTCCGGTGGCGGCAGCGGGCTGGGGCTATCCATCACGCAATCCTTAATGGAAGCCCTAGGGGGACGAGCCGAGGCAAGAAACGTGCCCCCGCCTGGTCGCGGCGCTGTCGTCTGTCTCTTTTTTAAAGGGACGGAACGGGCCTAGCGTGGGGACGATGAAAGTAGTACCGAAGCACCGCTTCGGCGGGTTTTCCCCTAGGGGTGTAGCCATTGTCTTGCGCTCCGCCCTTCCAGTGGGGATTGGAAGGGTTCGCCCACCAAAACCAAAAGATGCCCGAAAGCCAAGGCCGCTGGTAAATCGTTTGAAACGTGGCCTCGTATAACCGCCGCTGAAGACCCAAATCGACGGGGGCAGCGGGCGTCCAATCTCCTGGCGTTTTCGCCGCCCCGCGACCTGAATAGTATCCGAGCTCGGTAATCACCAAGGGCTTGTGGGACAATCCCCTGCTCTTGCGAAAGGATTGCAGTTGGTTCGCGATATGATTCCACGATGCCTGGAGTTCAGACGTCGTAGGCTTAGGTGCCGAGCTCAGCGGAAAGTAGGCGTCGATGCCCACGACGTCCAAGTGTTTCCAGAAGGTGACTTTTTGATAGTGGGTGTAGTCCGCGCCATAGGTAACGGGACCATGGTAGTAGCGGCGAACATCCGATATCGCCTTGGCAAAGTAGGGTTCGTAACGGGGCACGTCATCGAGACGGTCAAACTCATCGCCAATGGCGAACAGATTGACGTGGTCGGCTTGGGCCAACTTCGCGTAATGCACGAGATAGGTGTCATAAGAGTGAAACCAAGCCTTGGGCTTGGATGGACGGAACGCGGCCTGCCAGGCGTTTTGGTGATTGGCATTGACAAAGACGTCCAAGAAGACACGCATGCCCAATCCGTTGAGGTAGTGGATAAAGTCGGTCACGCTGGCATCAGTGGGAGTCTGACGACCATCGGCAAAGATACGGTTAGAGGTGTCATTTTTTTGATACCAGGCCACCTGCAACGACATCCAATCGACCCCATCAATGCGTAGCCGGTCCAGCGAGCGGTAGACCCGGGGTTCCAAGAGGACACGGCGCTGGTATGCCGCTTCGGTCATTCCCTTCATGAAACCATGGGGTGAGGCCAGGGGATAATGCATGGGAGACGGCAGGCCATTGGTCTGACCGCAAGCGCACGCGGCAGCCAGACCCAATACGCTCAATAATGCCGTTCGCACCCGCACCTTTAGCACGCTCCCCATCCGTCCATGGGGTGCAGTATGCCCTGGTCAGCGCCGAGCCATGCTTAGACCTCTAAGACCACTTTACCGATAACGTCGCCTCGTTCTAATTGTTCATGGGCTTGATCGGCTTGTTCCAAAGGATAGACATGATCGATTACCGGCATTAATTGACCTCGGGAAAACAGTGGCAGGATACGCGGCAGAACCGAGGCGCTGCCTAAGTAGGCCCCTACCACCGTCAGCCGTCGGCGAAAAATATCGCCGAGTTCGAGCGCGGTTTTACCGCCGGTGGTGGCCCCAGCGATCACGACGACGCCGCCTCGTCGGCACATGGCCAGCGAATCGGCAAAGGTTCGCTCTCCGAGCGAGTCCAAAACCACCTCCGCCCCCCGACCGCCGGTGAGATCATGCACTTCATGTTGTAGTGACCGACCCCCATCCCAAACCAAGACTTCATCGCTGCCCAACTTCTTTAACGCCTCTTGTTTGGCGGAACTGCGCGTCACGGCAAGGGTGCGTGCACCCCGCAACTTCGCGAGTTGCAAAGCCGCCGTCCCGAGTCCCCCGCTGGCGCCCCAAATGACCAGGGTGTAGCCCGGTAGGACACCAGCCGCTTCCCAAGCGGCATCCGCGGTCACAAAGGCAATTCCAAGCGAGGCGGCCTCCACAAAGGTCAATCCGCTGGGCATGGCCACCACATTGCTGTCCGCCACCACCATGTATTCCGCGTACGCCCCGCTCACCAGCCGAAACCGCGAACAGGCAGGCTGGTCTCCCCTCAAGCAGGCGAAGCACTGCCCGCAGGACACACCCGGGTTGACGACGACCCGTTGACCCATATCCCAAGAGCGCACCCCAGGCCCCAAGCCATCGATCTCCCCGGCTGCGTCGGATCCCAGAATAAAGGGATCCTTGATTTCGCCCAAAATACCCTGCCGCTGCCAAATTTCGCGATGGTTCACCCCTGCGGCACGGACCTTGATGCGCACTTCACCCGGACCGGGCTCTGGTCGCGCCACCTCTTCATAGCGCAGCACTTCAGGCCCGC
>JAKAAL010000067.1 GCA_021802375.1 Bacillota bacterium
CTTGCCATCACGTCAGCGACACTTTTGTGGAACCTGATGTCAGGTGCGCCCGCTCTGGCCGCTACCGGCCCGATCATCAACACCTATGCCACCTCTAACGCGAGTGGCACCACCCTCATAACCATCACCGGTCAAAATTTTGGGACCACCGACCAAGGCGCTTCAGTCACCATCGGAAGCATCTCAGCCCCGATCGACTCGTGGTCGAACACCAGCATTCAAGTTACCTTGCCACAAAATGCCGGTCCGGGGGCGCTCGCGGTGTCTACTCCGTTCGGGACGTCCAACAGTGTAGCGTTTGCCGGGGTGCAGCGTGGCTATTACGTGCTGTCCAGCAGTGGCGTAGTTACCGCACAGGGCGATGTACAATTTTATGGCGATCTCGCGACGATTGGCGCTCCAACCACATCGGCCGCGATTCAATTAATCCCTACACCTTCGTACCAAGGATATTGGATCTTAACGCAAAACGGTGGGGTCTATGCCTTTGGCAATGCGACGGCATTTACCAATGCTCCGTCAGGGATCACCGCGGTCTCGATGGCTATCACTCCCTCGGGACAAGGGGCCTATGTACTCGCCAATAACGGTACGGTGTATGCTCTCGGTAACGCCACCAATTATGGCAATGCACCATCAGGCGTCACCGTATCCTCGATTGCCAGCACCCCGGATGGACTCGGCTACTGGATCTTGAGTGTTAGCGGGACCGTCTACGCCTTTGGAGATGCCCAAAGCTTTGGCAATGCGCCCAGCACCACGACCCAAGCGAGTTCTACCTCCACTCCGACCAATCAAACCAGCTACGCCAACGGGAGCCTATTACGCGCTGCCGGAACCTCACCGGTTTTCTATGTGGAAAACGGAACCCTGCACCATATTCCAGACGCCCCACTGTTTTTGAACCTGGGCCTGTCGTGGAACCAAGTGCAAGTGGTGTCAAGCCTCGCCAACGCAACGCTCGGAGCCCCTTTAGTGGCGCCTTTCCCGTCCGGGTCGTTAATCCAACCGGCTGGTCACAGCGCCATTTATCTGGTTATTCACGGTGTCTTGCGACATGTGGGCAGCCCTAGCGTCCTATACCAAATGGGTTACAATTTCGGCGAAGTTCAACAGGTCGCCAGTCTAAGCGCGAACTGGCCGGTAGGTCCGGCTCTCAATAGCCTCGTTCCTTATGCTCCAGATGGCAGTTTATTCCAACAAACGGGACATGCCTCCGTGTACGTAGCGATCAATGGACAACTCTCCCACGTTATGTCAGGCAGTGTATTTCTGGCGATGGGGTACCAATGGAGCCAAATTCAGCACGTAACCACCCTACCCAACCTCCCCATTGGCCCTGCACTCACGAGTCCGGATCGCGTCTATCCGACGGGTACGCTCATCAAGCTTAACGGAGCATCCGCCGTCTATTTGGTGCAAAACGGGGTCCTGCGCCATGTTGGAAGTCCGAGTATTCTATACGCCCTGGGATATACGTTCGCCGATGTGCAGAATGTGTCAACCTTGGGAAGTCTTCCGATTGGATCTGCCGTCGGCAGCACGACCTTACCCGGTTCCAGCGGCTCGACAACCTCGCCCAGTAATCCCACACCCGCTGTTTCCGCGGTATCTCTGGTTCCTACACTGGACGGCCATGGCTATTGGATCTTGGAATCTAACGGCCAGGTTCTTCCCATGGGTGACGCCAGTAGCTACGGCAGTCCCACCACCAGTCAAATGTCAGGGCAAACCGCGATTGGGATCGCCATGACGCCTGACTTACAAGGCTATGAGGTTCTGACCAGTAGCGGCCAAGCTTTACCGTTTGGTGACGCCACGACCATGACGAGTCCCACCAATGCAACCTCTGTGGTCATTAGTCCGGATCCCGCAGGCAAGGTCCTGTCAATGGGTTATGGATTCTTTAATATCCCTTCGGCCGGATTTAGTTCCGCATCAGCCCAGGCCAATTCGAGCTACGGTGACCTACAGCAAAACGGTTCTCAGCTTTCGGTGATTCAACCCGCGTGGTTTAATGTCTCGCAAACCGCTAGCGGCTCTTGGAATGTCGGCATGTGGGCCAGCGCCAGTACCATCTCCACCGTGACGAACCAGGCGCACCAAGAAAATGTCGCGATCATGCCGTCAATTGGTTCCTATTACAACCCGGCCGGGGGCCCCATCTCAACCCCCCAGGATATCCAATCGATGGTGTCCCAAATCACCAACTTGGTCATACAAAACAACTGGGACGGCATCACCATCGACTTTGAAGCCTCGGGGGCCTACACGGCATCTGGCATGACTAAAGCTCAAGCGTCCCAACAATACACGAGCTTCATTGCGGCATTAGGGCCTGCGTTGCATGCCATCGGAAAGAAATTAATGGTCGCGGTGTATCCGACACCCTACCCCAACACCATTTATAACTATTCCGCAATTGCCCCTTACGTCGACTGGATCAACATCATGGCCTATCCGGAACACAATTCGGGGACCTGGCCAGGGCCGACTGCGGGATATCCGTGGGTGCAAAGCTTCGTGAGTCAGGCATTGGCTACCGGAGTCAATCCGCAGCAGTTTATCTTAGGGGTCGCGCCTTATGGACATTACTGGGTGCTAAACAACCAGGGCCTCAATGCCGGCCTTTCCAATCCTCCGGGGTACCAAACCAATCGGGGCATCCAAGCGTTTCTTAAGACCAATAACATCACGCCCCTTTGGGACCCGGTAGAAAAAGAAATCGTGTTTACCAGTGGAGCGGCCGCTGTAGCGCCGACCGAGACCCTGTCGGTATCGAATTACTCCACCTACAACCCGCAAGTGCAAAACTTGCAGGGCCTGTTAAACTATATCTTATTACGCTATGCGTTGCAGAGTAACCAACCACCACGGCCACTACTGTGGACGGATGGGTATTACGGCACCGCTACCGAGAGTGCTGTACAGGCCTTTCAGCAAGACTTCAACGTCACCGGCGATCCCATTGGGACCTATGGGCCTGCAACCCAGGCCGCACTAACCCAAGTCATTAGTAATTGGAATATTGGGCAGGACCAATGGTGGGACGAGACCTCCCGATCGTTTAAGGACCGCTTGAACCTCGCCATTCAAAGCGGAATGGGGGGCGTGGCGTCGTGGCGTATGCCCTTTGAATCACAAGGATATTGGAATGCCTTGGCCACAGACACCACGGTCATCCATTACCCTAGCACTACCAATTAAAGAAACGAGGTGATGGGAACCATGCCTAGTCGTCAAGCCTTACGGGCCATTCCATTCCTGGTCGTTGCCAGTCTCATCTTAGCGGGCTGTGGAACCCAGGCCCTGCCAAAGACCTCTGCGACGCCCAATGGCACCACGTCGCGGAGTAGTTCAACACCCCAAACCAGTGCGGAACCCAGTCCGAGTCCGAGTCCGAGCACGAACTCGAGTTCCTCCAGCCCGAGTGCCTCGCCGACGATTACCACCAGTGCTCCTGCGAGCACGACGGAAACCGCCCCGGTCCCCCCTGGAGCCGGCGCCTATACCTCGCTCGGGATTCACGTGACGAGCGTGACCAATGAAGGGACCGCAACGTCTTCAGGGCGGAGTCTTACCGTGTACCGGATCGGGATTTCTGTCTATAATCCCACCAGTTCGGTGGTCACTCTGGCCCTAAACGACTTCACGGTCGATCCTTTTGGATCCACGGCCTATTCGTGGAACGACTACGTGACCACCGGAATCAGCTCGGGAACCTCTTTGTTCCCTTACCCACTCGATCCAGACCGTCCTGGAGCGACTACTATCAACGTCTTCCCGGATGCCACCGATAAGGGGTATGTCACGATTCAAGTGGCTCCGGCCAGTCAGTATCAGTTAATTTGGAACACCGGTTCGACCTCACCCCGGCCGGAAGCCTCGTTTAAAGCTTAACGCTCCGTGGGAGCATCCGGATTGAGCGCCTTCAGTACGACGCTTGCCCGATGCTCCCATAGATTTTGGCGGACCACGGCACGGGCCGCCTCCGCCATCCGTACACGTTCTTGCTCATGGGAGAGAATCCACACTAAACCCGATGCAAGTCCTTCCTCAGAATCATCGACACCCATCCCGGCCCCGGCCGATTCGACAAATGCCGCGGCCTCGGAGTCTTGGGTCACCACCACGGGCAACCCTTCCGAAAGATAATCCATCAACTTAACGGGAAACGCGAGACGATTGTAGACGGTGTCAATTCGGGGAATCACAGCAACGTGCGCTCTTTGCATGAGATCCCGCAAGGCGGGGCCCGAAGCCTGCCACACTGTAACCCGTGGGCCCAGCACGAGGCCGTTCGTCTCCTCGGCACGCATCACCAGCCAAAGCTCTACCTGAGGCATTTCCATTTGGACCCGAGCAAAGGCTCCGATTAAACGTGATACCCCATCATGCGGCCCGCCTGCGCCCACATAAATGATTACCGGGTTATCTACCGGACTCGATTCTCGTAGGGCGGTGAGATACCCTCCTGGCGGCAATAAGGCCTGATGTTGCTTGCCCGGGACCACCGCGCCTAATCCTGCCGTGGGAACGAAAATCACAGAGGCCCAGCGCGCGTAAAGCGCCAAGGTTACGCGATACAGCTTCGCTAAAATTCGTCCCCGAAACCCTTTAGGAGGATATAAGTCGGGAAACATTTGATAGGCATCACGCACAAAGACAGCAATCGGGATCCCCCGTCGGTGAGCCTGATAAAGAAACCACAGGTCGCTCGGCGTCGCGGTAGAACTCCCGCTTTCCAGATAGATGGCCTCCACCTGATGCAAGATGGGTCGCGCTTTTCGTAAGCTTCGGCTCCGCTGACGCCGGGTTCCGGTAATGACCGTCACCCAAGCTTGACGGGCTAAGGCTTCAATCATATGGTAAGTACGCACCTTTGGCGCCCGGTCCAATACCTCCAGCGAATAATGTCCGAGGACGAGAATATGCCGTTTCATAATACACTCCGGGCCGAGTGCATCAGGCGTCGCCAACTTCGAGGATTTGGCCAAAATAATCTTCGACACGTGTTGTCCATTTGATGCACTTTATGAAACCCTACCACGACCACCGCTGTCGCCCCCAGGTACGATAGACTCTGGGCACCGGCCATCACCAACATGTTGTGTTCCCTAACGGCAATCCACCCGCCAACGCCCAAGATCAAGAGTCCAGTCCCCGAGGAGGTGGCACCCCAGCCCGGGTGACCAGACCCCGCCAAATCTCCCGTAAGGACTTTGGACCAGGCAAAGCTCACAGCGCCGGGTAAGAGTATCCACAAAACCGGCACGGCTCCCCGAAAACTTGGCCCCCACAGTGCGGGCAGCACCCATGGACTCAACATGGCCATTAAAAGTCCGAGCGCCACCATTCCCCACCCCAGGCTGTTCGCCAAGTCCGCCGACTCTGACCCGCCCTTTTCTCCACGGGCCACGCGTGGCAACAGCACCCCCGCCAAGGCAGCCGGAGCGTACCAGAGTAGTTCACTCACGGTCACCCCGAGCCAGTATAGGCCAGCAGCCTTGGCCACTAACATCAACCCGACAAAATATAGACCGACTCGGTAATTTAAGAATTGAGCCACATTGCCCCAATGTCCCCGTACGGCATAACGCCAAGCGGTACGAAACACACCGGGCTGCCACCGTGGGATGAGGGCACTCCGTAAGGCCCACCCGACGATAACGACCCCCAAAAGCGGCATCCACACGTAGACCAGCGACGCTGACCATACCGTCAATCGATGGGTCACAAGTAGTCCTAAAAGGCACAAAATTTGTAAGAGACGCGGAGCCAATCCCGCGCCGAGCACCCCACGCATGCGGTCCTGCGCAAGGAGAATCTGAGTACCGCCGCTCGCAACGGTTTGAAGCGGTACATAGACCAATAACATCAGGCGTACCGCGCCCGGTAGTGCCTGGCGCACCACTTCGGGCCAAACTTCTGGCACGAGCCAGAGTAGTGCCCCCGTAGCCGTCACGGCCGCAGCGGCCACCACCATGACCCAGCCCATCACGGAAGCGGGTAGCGCTCCGCGTCCTATCAAATAGCTCGGGGTAGCCCCGGCGCCCACAGCAAAGATTAACGTCAGTGCTACCGGAACCAAAATGGCCAATTGGTAGAGCCCTTGACCGTGGGCTCCCAACGTGCGACCGAGTAGAATGCCAACCGCCAATGCCACGATGACGCCCGACAACTGCGTCGCCAAAAGCCACAACATCGACCTAACCATTTCTGTGGAGGCCACCAAGCCACTGGTCCGCAATGCGATCCCAGGTATAGTGATCGAGGACATAATTGCGCCCGGCCTGACCCATCGCCTGCCACTCGAACTCCTTAATCCGTGATAAAAATTCGACCGCCATGGCAAGTCCGGCGCCTTCTTCAGGCGGCACCACTAGGCCACCCCCGGCCTCTTCAATCAGGTTGGCCATCTCGCCCTCGCCGGCAAAAATTACGGGAACTCCGGCCGCCCACGCAGGGAACACCTTACTCGGTCGCGCTCCAGTAAAAAGCTTATGCCGACGCAAGGGAACCACCACGCCGCGAGCCATCGCAAAGTAGTCGGACATGCGCTCGACCGGTTGAAGCGGTTCGAACAAAAGATTCGTCAAGCCCCGGGCTTGGGCTTCTAATTGCAAACCCGCTTTGACGGGTCCTTCTCCAACCAAGAGGAAAACAATATCGGGAGAGTCGGCCAAAATCTCGGCAGCATCCAGAATAATTTCTAACCCCTGCGCATATCCCATGGTGCCAGGATAAAGAAACACGCTTTTATTCTCAACACCGAGTCTCTGGATTAAATCTTTAGAGGCATCCTGGGGTCGAAACAGATCGACGTCCACACCATTGGGGAAAAACAACACGCGCTCCGGTTTAATCGTCCCGGTGTCTTGGATCGTCCGACAGATCCCTTCGGTCACCCCAGACACATACGCCGCGTGTCGATACAAAAAATGTTCTAATCGCCGGGTGATACGAATCAGGGAACGATTTTTCACCAGGCCTAATGCAATGGCTGATTCCGGCCAGAGGTCAGACACCGACAAAATATAGGGCACCCGCTTTAACCAGCCGTAAACGTATGCCGTGATGCCCAAAAACAAGGGGGGCGATTCGATAATCACGTAGTCAGGTCGTCGGCTTTTCAGCAGGCCGAAAAAGCTCGTAAACACGAACGAGAAGTAGTTCAACAGCCGAAACCAAAAACGACCGGGTGACACCGCCCAAATCCAGGTGCGAACGACCGGGATTCCGCTTACCTCTTCGGTCAACAGCCACTGCCACCGCCGCCCTCCTCGACGTTTGGCGCCTAAATGATGCGGAAAAGCCGTCACCACTTCAACTTCGTGGCCATGGCGCTGTAGCTGATGAGCCATGGCCTGTAAACGGAGGGAAGCCGCGCCCGGTTCAGGGGGATAATATTGGGTCAAGAACAGAAATCGCATGCTCTTCATTAGCGTCTATGATACCTGATTTTCGCCAGCCTGTGGAATCCTGACCTAGACTCCAGGGGGAGGAATGTCTAAGATCACACTATTACCAAGGAGGATTCCTGTTTATGCATGTGTCGATTGAGGATATTAGAGACGCTCAGACGTTGCTGCGGGGAAAGATTATCAGAACCCCCTTGATTCCGTCGCCACGCTTATCGAAAGAGCTTGGCGCCGATGTCTGGTTCAAGCCTGAGAACTGGCAGATCACCGGGTCCTTTAAGATCCGTGGAGCCTACACCAAGATGGCGCCACTCAGTGAGGCTGACCGGCGGCGGGGGGTTATCACCGCGTCGGCGGGCAACCACGCCCAAGGCGTCGCCTTAGCCGGGCAACTCTTAGACATTTCTACGCTCATCGTGGCCCCTGAGACGACGCCCGAAACGAAGCTAGAGGGCATTCGGCAATTTGGCGCCGAAGTCATTCTTCACGGAACTCACTACGATGAGTCAGAAATCTATGCATGGGAACTGGCCAGAACAACTGGACGGGTTTTTATCCACGCCTTTGAAGACGCCGCGGTAGTAGCCGGGCAAGGCACGGTCGGGCTCGAGATCTTCGAGGATTTACGTAATGTGGACGCGATTCTGACGCCGGCCGGTGGTGGCGGGCTTCTCTCCGGGATTGCGATTGCAGCCCGAGACCTCTCCCCTACCACTAAAATTATCGGCGTCCAAAGCCACGCCTCGCCAGCTTGGCGTGCGGCTTTCGAGGCGGGCCAAGTGGTCCCCGTGTTGTACCAAGAAACCTGGGCCGAGGGACTTTTGGGCGGCATCGGCGGCGAAAATTTCGCCCTCGCAGAACCCCTGGTGGATAGCATTGAACTGGTGACAGAGGAGGACATCAAGTCGGCTCTTTATTGGGCACTAGATTCCCACCACATGGTCCTGGAGGGGTCGGCTGCGGTCTCCTTAGCCTATGCCTTATATCATACCGACGATAAATTTAGAGGGCAAACGCTCGTCATCGTCTTAACCGGATCCAACATCGATCTCCGTCGCATTCGTCAACTCCTGTAATTTTCCTCAAGCAGGTATCCCATTTCCGCCCCTAATTCGGACATCGTTTCCCCACCGAATTCTTAACATCCACCCAGGACTCCTCCCCGGCACCGGTTGCTACGCTGTAGTGTTTCATGAAAATCCTACGGGATGGATACCGCATTCGTTATGGTGGCCCGTAACGGCCAGACCTCTTACACGAAAAGACTCGTCGGGTCCTTAATCGCGCCCCGGGGCATGCGATCGACAGCGGTCGTCCCTGGGTTCGATCATCCACGCCTCGTACTCGGCATGAGGGCACGCGCACGACGCACCACCCCCATATAATAGACAATCCAATAAGCCACAAAGAGATAGTAGAGGACCAGTGTTAACGGAGATTCGGTGACTAAAATCGATGATCCCCCGGCGGAAAACGTTGCCATGTCCATCACGATGCGAATGACCACCAGTGCCACCACAATTGACCCGATGTAGGGGTTCGCCTTATAGCGCACTTCCGGTCCCGTGGTGTCCCACTGCGTATAGTAAAGACTCAAAAACGCCCCGCCGACCCCGACCACAAGCCCCACCACGATAGATACGATGATAAGGCCGTTGGGCACCAAGCCTCCCCCGACTAGGGCTCCTAAGACGGCGAGCATGATAATGCGAGAAATGAGCATGGGAGTTCGTACCGGTTGAGCCGTCATCGTACGACGAATCCTAAACAACAACACGGCCAAGACGACCAACAAAATAGGTAGCACCGTGACGAGATGATGCATCAATGATTCCTCCTCATAAGACCTATTGGGCACCTTCGTGCCTTACCACAATGCCAACCGTCCACCATAAAATCTTGATATCGAGCCAAAGGTTCCAATGATCTACATAATCGAGGTCCCAGCGGATACTTTCTCCGGTGCTCAGATCCCCGCGTCCTGACACTTGCGCCAGGCCGGTTAGACCCGGTTTCATGAGATGCCGCCGATGCATGTCGCCGGTGTAAAGTGCTACCATTTCCGGAATCTCGGGCCGCGGTCCCACCAAGGACATGTCCCCGACCATGACGTTATAAAGTTGGGGCAGTTCATCCAGGGAAGTCCGCCGGAGCCAGCGCCCAATCTTCGTAATGCGCGGGTCCCCAGTGTCCTGAAATCGATAGGTGTCGATATCGCCCGCCGATGGTGCCACCCATTCCCGTTCGGCCCCTAATCTCATCGTCCGAAATTTCCACATCACAAATGGTTTTCCGGCTTGTCCAATTCGCGTCTGCTTAAAAAATACGGGACCTGGCGAATCCTTATGAACTACCCAGGCAATGCCCCCCATCAAAGGCAGGGTGAGGATCCCAAGCATCACCGCGATCACCACATCAAAAATCTCTTTCACGACCAAAGCAGGGCGTTTGGCGAGGATCACCGAAGTCGCCGGGCCAGTGTCACCGACACGGCCTCTAACACGTCGTCCACATCCTTATCCGTCATCGTCGGGTAAAGAGGTAGGGAGATTTCACTCTCATAAAACCGTTCCGCTTGGGGAAAATCTCCGATCTGGTACCCCCATTGCTTTTGATAATAGGGATGCAGATGAATCGGGATAAAATGCACGGACGTACCAATGTTCATGGCTTTCAAGTCTCGGATCACATCAGCGCGGTCCCCGTGGATAGCATCCAGTTGAATCCGAAGCGGATACAGATGCCAAGCATGATCCACATGAGGTTGGATGTGAGGCGGGATCACTGACAATCCTTCGAGTCCGGCGGTGAGACGGGCCGCAATGTGTTGGCGACGACGTTGCATCGCATCGAGTTTTTTCAATTGGACGCGACCCATGGCGGCTTGAATGTCGGTCATATTGTATTTGAAGCCAGGCACTTCAATCGTGTAAAACCATGACCCCTGATCGTCATACCGGTTCCACGCATTACGAGACATTCCATGCAACGACAGCATTCGCACCTTCTCCATTACCTCCGGATCTGGCACCACCAAAGCCCCACCCTCGCCGGTGGTCAAATTCTTCGTGGCATAAAACGAGAATGCCGTAATATTGCCATGCGTTCCAATCTTTTTTGAATGATAGCCGCTAGCCATAGCATGCGCGGCATCCTCGATGACCGTAAGCCGGTAGCGATCCCGAAGCGTATTAATCGCATCCAGGTCTGCCGGATGGCCCGCATAGTGTACCGGTAAGATCGCCTTCGTGTTCGGGTTAATCCGATCTTCAATACGGTTGGGATCGATATTGCCCGTATCGGGATCAATATCCACCAGAACGGGTGTTGCCCCGGCATGAAGAATCACATTCACAGATGCCGCAAAGGTATACGGCGTGGTGATGACTTCGTCGCCCGGACCGATGCCGCTGGCTAGCAATGCGACGTGCATGCCCGCGGTACAAGAAGCCAATGCCAAAACCGGTACCCCGTCGAGGTACTCGGATAGTTCAGTTTCAAATTGTGTCGTGATCCCCGCCCGGGTGATCCAATGCGATTGAATCGCATGGCTTACCGCCTCAACCTCTTCCACTCCAAGATCTGGCTGATTGTATGGCAAAAAGGTCTCTCGCATGCCCTCACCTCATAAGTCATTGTCATAGATTAATAGTGGCGATGCAAATCCTCTACAATAATTTCTGAGGGCCTGCGATCTAAGTGCAATGCCCGTTCTGGTGGATATTGATCCCGATACGGGCAATATCGATCCCAA
>JAKAAL010000068.1 GCA_021802375.1 Bacillota bacterium
GCACTATCGGCGGGGTCGACGTGGCAGGGGGTGCCCCAGCTACGCGAGAGACCCCTGTTCTCGATCCCGTCAACACCATTGCGGGACCCGACGCAGTGGTACTAACCGGGGGCAGTGCGCTCGGGCTTCGGACGGCAGATGGTGTGGCCGAGGGCTTGCAGCAAATGGGAAGAGGGGTTGAGGTTGGACCCATTAGGATTCCGATAGTGGTCGCCGCTGCGATTTTTGACATGGAGGTGGGAGAGCCCACTCCGCCGACTATAGCCGATGGGCTTCGGGCATTAGAAGAGGCCCGTCTGGGCAGGCAAAAAGTTGACGAAGGGGCATATGGTGCCGGAACCGGGGCGACGGTCGGCAAGACGCTGGGAATGGAGGCCGCCATGGCCGGTGGCCAAGGGGCAGTCACCCTAAAAACGGGGGATGGTCTTTTGGTCAGTGCATTAGTGGTGGTGAATGCGGTGGGGAGTGTGCTTGGGGAAGATGGATCCGTGATTGCGGGGCCACGAATCGACGGAATTCCACAGTCGACCACGAACTTATGGGCCTGGTCTCCCGGCCGATTTTCGGCCGGAACATCGACAAGTATTGGAATCATCGTGACCAACGCCCAATTGTCTAAGGCGGAATTAACCCGAATCGCCCGCATGGGCCACGATGGGTTGGCGCGCTCCATCGATCCCGTGCATACGCCATGGGATGGGGATACCTTGTTTGCCTGTTCCGTGGGAGACAAGCCGGACGAGGTGGGCCGCGTGGGCGCCTTAGCGGCGCATGCGGTGGCATTGGCGGTTCGGCGCAGTGTTGCTCCAGGCAAATGACGAGGAGGCTAAAGGGTGCAATATAGTCGTCAGTTTATTGGAGGCGAGTGGGTCGATCCGGCGTCGCGACGCTGGTTTGATACCTATGACCCCTCAAATGGGGCGGTGTTGGCTTCATTACCTGAGGGTTCGGCAGTGGATGTCAATGCGGCGGTGCACGCCGCCCGCAAAGCGTTTGAGGCATGGTCCCAGCTGGATGCGATGGAACGAGGACGGCTCCTGGCTCAGGTGGGGCATCTCATTTTAGCAAACTTACCGCATTTGTCTCACGTAGAGTCCCGCGATACGGGTAAACCTTTGGCCCAGGCTGAAGCTGATGTGCGGGTGGCAGCGCGCTACTTCGAATTTTATGCCGGAGCGGCCGATAAGTTTGGAGGACAAACCATACCGGTTCCCGGACCATTTTTGGACTACACGCTCCGCGAACCCCTCGGTGTGGTGGCTCACATCATTCCGTGGAATTACCCGTTGCAAATCGGGGCACGGGCCATTGCGGCACCCCTGGGTGTGGGTAACACGGTGGTATTAAAGCCCGCTGAAGAGGCCTCTTTATCTCTCTTGGAATTAGCTGGCTTATGTCAGGAGGTTGGGCTCCCGCCGGGCGTCGTCAATGTGGTGGTGGGGTCCGGAGAATCCACTGGAGCGCCGCTGGCGGCGCATTCACAGATCAATCATCTCACCTTTACAGGCTCGCTCGAAGTGGGTCGACAGGTGGCTAAAGCGGCCGCCGAACATGTGGTTCCCGTCACCTTAGAACTGGGTGGGAAATCTCCCCATGTGGTTTTTCATGGGGCCCATTTAGATCGGGCGGTCCCGATTATCATCCGGTCGTTTCTTCAAAATGCCGGGCAAACCTGCTCTGCGGGATCCCGTATATTGGTTGAGGATCGTATTAAGGACGAGCTCATAGAACGGTTGCATCACGCACTGGGTAGCGTGTCCATCGGACCCGGGCTTTCAAATCCCGATCTCGGCCCGGTCATCTCGGAAAAGCAAAAATTACGGGTGGAGCATTATGTGGGATTGGCCAAAGGAGCAGGAGCGTCCATTTTTACCGGACTTATCCCACAGCAAGTTGCGGGGTACTTTGTACCGCCGATGATATTAGGGGATGTCTCTCCCGACAACCCTGTTTTTCACGAAGAAATCTTTGGGCCGGTCGCCTCCGTGACATCTTTTACCTCGGAATCTGATGCGGTGCGTTTGGCCAATGCCACCGAATATGGGTTGGTCGCTGCGGTGTGGGGCAACGATGTCGCACAGGCTCATCGCATGGCGCATAGCATTCATGCGGGTCAAGTCTTTATCAACAGTTATGGAGCTGGGGGCGGCGTAGAGATGCCATTTGGAGGCTATGGGCATAGCGGCTATGGGCGAGAGAAGGGACTGGAAGCGCTTTATCACTATACCCAGGTTAAGAATATCGCGGTATCATTGGAATAAGGGCGGTTACCTCGGCTAACGGCTTGAAGCCATTCAACGAAGGAGTGCACGGGCACGGGTTGGCACCAAGGTCCGCATGAATTCCCTTGCCGCCCGATGCCTAGCAACCTAAACCCCGGGACTGAAGTTTACTATCGTTGGTCTGGTGTCACTGGTGTCTGTGCCTAAATAAGCCCTTGGATGCTCCTACGCTAAGAACGATTTAGAAGATCCAAGGGCGAGAAGCACAAGTCCACATCCATAACCAGGGGCGCAAAACCTGCTAGAGAGCTTATGGGCGAGTCGGCGCGGATGTCTGAGTACCCAAGTTCTCCAGGAGTTTTACGTCAATGTGGTCTGGGTTACGCACGACACGGCACGGCACGTGCTCGGGACATTGTCCAGCAATATCTCCAGTGGCCCATCATAATCGTGGAACCGCCGGATCTCATTTGTGCCATGGAGCAAGCCAAGCGGTATCGATGGTCGTTTTGGGATGCCCTGATCGTCACCACAGCGCAAAAAGCCCAGGCGTCAGTGTTATGGACGGAGGATTTAAACCCCGGACAGCGGGTGGGAGACGTGGTCATACGGAATCCGTTTTTGCCCGACAGAGTGAAATGATCGGGTAGGCGATATTTCTGTTTGCCCCGCCCGCTAGGGCTCGCTAGGGCTGGGGGTCCTTCCATAAAATCAAAACACTGGGTATTGGGCTGGGGTGTATTGTTCTTATGATCAGACCGCTCAGCAAATATCCAATGCCGTAGGGGCAAGTAATGTGACCATATGGACTTTTGATCTCTCGATTCAAGGTTGTGTGACGAATACTCCATTTCCTACACCGGCACCCGATGTCGCTTATTCTGCAGCAAAAAGTCTTCAATATGCTCAGGGATGTGACATTTTTAATGGGGTGGTCTCCATTAAAAATGTTGACTTGGATAGTTCGTACTTTACTGATCCCTCGTCGAATCCGACCCAAGCTTAAGGGGGTTTTGAGGGGGTAATATTGTAGCCATCACGGCATTCATCGCTCCGTGATGGCTACAATTTCTTAAAAACAATTCCCCACTGTTGGCCGCCGTTTTTCGTTATTAGAAGCCATTCTTGGCGAAAGTGTGGTGTGGCTACAAACACCGTGCCGATACGGGTTGAGAAAAATTGGATCATTTGAATCCGAGCCGATGTGGGCAGGGTTATCCCTTTGGGATTCACATTCTGAACCGCCCAGTTGCGCCCACCGTCCGTGGTGTAGAGCAACCCATGCGGTCCGGCGGCCCATCCGGTCGTGAGCGACACAAAATCCGGGTGGACCCAGTGGTCTTCGTTATTGAGTACTGCCGGCAACACGGGCTGCAGATTCGGCGTCCGCGTCCACGTGGCCCCAGCCGTGTCAGACCGCCAGAGCGTCATCCCTTTAACGATGCCGACCCGAGACGTAAGAATACTGGGTAGCAGCACCTGCGATCTTTGTTGAATGGGAGGAATCAACGGACTGTTTTGATCTGGACGAATCCACGACGCTTCCGATTGCCATTGGACACCCGCGTCGGTCGTGCGATACAAGGTGGCCGGCGTGGTCGATGTCGCGGAGGCCACCAACCAACCCTCTGTCAAACTAGAGAACTGCACGGCGGCACGACCTAACGGCGGCGACGAATTCGTTGTAGGATTTTTGACTTCAACGGTCCAAGAGGCTCCCCCGTTGGTGGTATTTAGGAGAGCTCCGGTTGCAGAATTCATCCCTTGAATCGGTGCCAGCAACAACCATCCGTGCTGCGGCGTAAGAAACGTGATCTGCGTGGGTACCGGGGATCCTCCGAAGTGGCCAAACGGGGAGGCGATCGTGCGTCGAATCCAAGACCGCCCACTATTGAACGTTTCTTTTTGGACAATGGTGCCATTGGGTCGGCTATAGACCATCACGGCTTGCGTGGGATCCACAAAGGCCCATTGGGCGGGCATCAGCCGCTGAGAGGGAAGCGGGAGCACCTGCACCCTAGTCCAACTTTTTCCCCCGTCTTGGGTGTGGTAAAGATACGTAGAACTCTGAGCCCAGCCAGATTGAAGGGACATCATGTGGATGCGCTGCAAGCGTGGGAGCGAAGCTACCAAAGGCGTCTGGGTCAGTGGAGGATTTCCGCCGGCAGGCGTCGCGGTAACTGTTACCCCACGACCACACCCGGCCACGATGGTACTCCCCAACAAAATAACCGCGCCGACGGGTAATGATTTCTTCATTTGAGCGGTTCCTTTCGGAGTTCCTCGTGTCATAAAAATAACGTGCGGGATGTCACACCGGTTACCGATATTGCCTGTCACAATCTGAAACTCTTCCTAACGATGCCACGGCCACCAGCTGCGGCGCTCCTGAACAACCAATCGAATCATGGCTCTCTGTCCGGTCCTATCTCTATAAGCCGAAATGCCGTGGACAGCCAATACGCCCGGACATCAGGGGGAGCTCGCTATGGACTACCCCTGCGGGTTTTCCTTGCTATCCCCATAGGGAAAGGATTTGTGGTATTTGGGAAGTCCAATGGAAGATACCGGAATGTCTTGAGTGATAATATGTTAAAAAATAGACAGTACGGTTTCTAAGGAAGGGGATAGGGTCAATCCAAAGATGAGGAGAGAAAGACCATGCGTTTACTCGACCGAATTCAGACAGATCCCACGATTTGTCATGGGGCTGCATGTATCAAGGGTACTCGTATTATGGTGTCTGTTGTTTTGGATACCTTGGCGGAGGGACACTCCGTTGAGGGGATTCTTACAGAATATCCCACGCTCACCGTGACAGATATCCATGCAGCTATGGCATTTGGAGCGTGGCTCGCCCGAGATCTTTCCGTACCGCTCCCTCCGCTTGAGGGCCACTAGATGCGCTTCAAACTCGATGAGAATATGCCGGTAAGTCTGGTGCGCACTTTGAATCAGGCTCAAGTGATTAGCGTTTGTCACATCAATGGTCTTATCCATCAGCCTGTGTATAGGTTGCGCAATGGGTGTCCTGACATTCATGGGCGTCTTGCCCTGTGACACGAATCTCATGGGCACGGCATCGGTCATGAGACATCCAAAATTCGCAGCTTTCTATTACGCACATGACCTCTGGAGTGAGCTGAGTTCCTTCCTGGAAGGGTTCGGTGGCCATTCCTCTCCAGTTGACATTGTCCATCGAGCCGATGAGGTTTGCCACGGAGCTCTTAATGGCAAAGGTCTTACACTCCGTTTGATCTACGCTGCGTGCCATGTGGCGGGGATCTTGCATCAAGATATCCACTTTTTCTGCACTGCACAAGGATCCGGGCATCCAATGAGTGCATGTACGGACATTACATTGAACGGTTGGCATAGAGCGACCCTCCTTTAGACGGAGTGTGCGCTAAATGCTTAAGAAACATACTGGAGGCCTATGCGCCAGAGGGTGGAACAGGGCCCTCTATATTCCGTACCGACGGAAGTTTTGCAACGGTGCGCTGTTTTTCGGTTCTTGGATGCCCCCGTCGGATCCCGTCGTGGGCGCTTAGGGGTATACGCTGACAGCGTCCACGCGGATCCGTGGGTGGTTCTTATGTGTTTCGGTGGGATTGGCGGACCATCTTTAGGCGACATCGTCACGGCTCATTTCCAGCGGTTTACATGCGAAGACCTACGAGGACCAACAAAACATTTCACCCCGACTGCATCGAACGGCATCGCGCCAGCGCTGGGGTCGGCTCTGCCTGGCATTTACTTCGACCGATTACTGGCTCAACGTCGCGAGCTAGGGATCCGAAATGCATGACAAGGTTCGCCATAGGCGAACTATCTTCCCTTAGGGACCGGTCGGAGCTATCGGTCAATTCTCTACAGAAATGTCCGATCCTGCGGGTCACCAAAGCCGTCTAGCTGATTGAATCAGTATGGAAAAAACTTGGGGGACCATTTAGGTCCGCGACTATCAATCTGACCGGTGTATCTGACCTTTCCCACTGGCTTTGGCCTGGTATAACGCCCGATCTGCTCGGCGTGCCAGATCCCACGCCGTAGGATTGTTCCCTAGTTTGCCATCAGCGGTCGCTAACCCTCCGGATAAACCAACCACGAATCGACCCTTAGTTGTTTGTATGGTGCACGATTGCAGCACCCGATTTGTTGCCACTAAGGCTTCTTCGGGTGTCACTCCCAGCATCAACCATCCGAATTCTTCGCCGCCGAGTCGCCCAACCAAATCACCGTGTCGAACCGCTTTGCGTAGTAATGCGCCCAGGGATTGCAAAACCAGGTCACCCGTCGCGTGGCCGTATTGGTCGTTAATTTGTTTGAAGTCGTCCACATCCAGGAAGACAAATGCGATATGCTGTTTTGCTACCAGTGCACGTTGGATTTGGTGTTCGGCACGATCCCAGAAAGACCCAGCACGGAGTGCTCCCGTTAGTTCATCGTAGTCAGCTCGGCGTTGTAGAGGATGAACCACGTGATGGAAAACTAGCTGGCGTATCACAAAAAGAAGAGCGACGGTGAGGAGAATTTGAACGGCAATCGTTTGGACGAGTGCATTATGAGACGGCCCCTTGGCGTGGACTTCCCACCATCCAACGGATCCCGAGGCAAACAGATAGATCAGAGTTGCCACAATAATTCGCGGCATCACTCCAAAATCGTGTTGGTCAGGCGTATCTTTACGGCTATGATAGTGAAAACGTGGGGACCGAGGCCTGATGATGGCTTCCTCCTTTAAAGGCAAGGGGAGCGAGTCAACGACAAATCTTTTTGACATTGTACCACATCTGAAGACATTCTGTATCGAATAGGTCATGGGCTTCATGGGCTTAGCCCGTTAGTCGAAAATTGGTGTAATCGACCTTGTAGAGATTTTTATGTTGCGCGCCGCACGCCATCTTCCTCGAATGCCTAGCCAGATAATAAGAGATTCTGCACTTCCAAAGAGCGTTTTATCAACTTTGGAACATGCCGCTCAAGTCTTCACTAATTGGCGGGCATCTCACCCGGATCTTGACACTTAGTGTCAACCTACGGACTTCGAGGGGCCCGTCGTCGCCTACCCCGAAACTCCAGGCACATCGTCCTAGGGAAACATTCTCTCTAATATTCGCCCTAACCCATTTGGTGATAGTATCGACCCGAGATGGTCCCCTTTTCCTCAATCACACTGGTCCCCAATTCCTCGGCCATTCACAATAGTCTTTAGATAGTGATGCCTTGGAGCGTAAGCCGCCATCGACCTACCCTTCACCTCTACCAGAAGGACGGGCCGCGGTCGAGTCCCATGATTATCTTCATCACTTTGGGCCCCGGTCTATGCCCGGCGGAGGTGGTGAGTTCGGGGAGTGCTGATAGAGGGCCTCGAGCGCCTGTTGGCCGAAACTCGCATTTAGGCGCTAAGTTAAGGTTGGGTCCTTTGTACATGGGGGCTGGAGCACGTCTAAAATTACCGTCGGAATTTACTCAAACTCTAGATCGTGTAATCACCGAAGATGTGCTCTGCGGAGGCTGTGGGCATAGCGGATATGGACGAGAGAAGGGACTTGAAGCCGCTTATTCATACGCAGGTTGAAAACGTCGCGGTATCACTAGAATACCGGTGGTTACCTAGGCTAAAGGCTTGAAGCTATTCGAGAGGTTTATCATTTGCGATGCTTCTTCCTGGTGCAATTCTTGTCGCGCGTCGATTGCCTGGCCATATAAAAACGGCCACCGTGAGTGCTCTTCCAACTGCCCCCGCTTCGATCCCTGCGTGCATGACCAGTGTGCCAAATATGGCCACGAGAATAATTTGAGCCGAGACCGTCGTCCAAAACATCATCCAGGTAAAGCCCCGGAGCAGTGTGGAGGTCCAAACGTGAAACCCGATGGACAACAGGGATGCGCCACACACACGGAAAAAACCCAGGGGTGTTCCATGGATGTACTGCGTAATCCATAAAAATCCCAACAACCAGCCAAACAACACTAATCCTACTTCCAATGTTGCGTCGTACAAAATGACCGCTAATCGTTCTTTTAGAATCGGGGCGATCCGGATTGGCGCGACTGGACGGAAGATGCGATGTAGCACCACTTGCGCCGCATAAACGAATGCAATGGCTCTAAGGACGGCTTTGCCAACATCTTCCCACCATTGTCCCCATGGCACGGGTTGATGGTACAAGTAATGGTTGATGATGGGGGTCGGTAGTCGAACCCAGGGAGCACTCAGTATCCCGATCGTGATGGACATCCCAAAAAACATCCACACCACACGTTTAGTCTGCGCTGTACGCACGGCTGCGTTTGCCGGGATAGCCTGATCGGCAATCTTTTGATTCAACGGGGTTAATACCTGAACACTTATCAGAGAACCCAAGGTCGCAATAACCGCCCAGAGCACCTGGCTTGTCTGACTAAACACATCGATCACGTCCATCGCAGATAGGTATAGGCATTAACATTGTGAACCTTATGCGCTATCTCCACAGTAAGGCAACATTTACCAAAATTCACCGTGAAACCCGACTTTGTCGGCATGGGGGTATAAATCGCGTTACAAGCCAAGGAAGTGATTCGTTGAGATCGGATGCCCCATTTGCCGAGAAACCAAGGTTACTTTGAGTGTCTAACATGGTCGTGTGATTCCGCACGTGCTCGTGCATGTGCTTGCACCACTACTCGTTCCCGTGTTGTTACACTCCTCTGGGGTGGGTGAAGACCTCGATCCATGCTCATTCTCTTAATCGGGACCATGAGGCTAAGACAAAAATCTGAAAACTCCTCCGGCACCTCATCTCCCTCCCAGTGGCGAAGTGCAAAGGTTTAGATCACGTGCCGCCCAATCAACGTCGTCGAGTGCCCCGGGCGCGGTGATGCAATCGAATGCGCTGACTTGCGAACCATCCCGTTATTGCGCCACCCAGGCCTACAAGAACGCCACTTAAAAAGCGCACAGGGGCACTGGCAGCGAGACCTGTGGAGATGGCACTGATGGCAATGAGGGCATTGAGTGTCCATACCCGTTGACGCAACGGCCATGAATTCCAGCGGTCCTGCTGACGACTTTTCCAGGTACGGGAAAGCATCTCGGATCTCCTTCCTTTTTTCTTGGGTAAAGCCTCTTTCTCGTAACGTTACCGGGGTTATGGCGATGGTCTACGTTCGACAAACGACCTCACAAAGCCGACGAAAAGGTTACAGCCTTCTATGTAGAGTCTATCATTGTGGGGTAATTGAACAACAACCAAAAATCTCACTATTATTCCGCATAGGACTTGAATGCCTTAAAGTAGCGGATACGCTCCTTCGCATCCGCCGTGTGTACGAATACTTTGCTCTTCCAGTGATTGAGAGCTTTGGCACTCTCCACCCATGCCACCATCGTAGCGACCGCATCAAAAAAACATTGATCTTCTGCGTGAATCGGCAACGTGTGACGGCTGTACTTCCGTGCAAACAGACGTTTGTCCTTGCGAGGCGATTTGTCCTTGCCGGGCGCGCTCTTGATCGGTGGGACATTCAGCTTCTTTTATATCGCGGTCCATCTCGTGAACCATCCAGCCCGTGCTAAGCGCCTGCAGGCTCGAACCGCATTGTCGATCCAACGTGACCCCAGGAACTGTTTCGGCAAGACCCGCTGAAAGCCAGGCATTGCGCCCGATGTTGGCACCTTGTTCACCCACCTGATCCACCGCGCGCCAGGTTCAGAACGCCGTGGTTTTTAAAGCCAACAACCGCAATAAGTCGAGTGTGACCATCGACTTGAAAACCCACAAAGGACGGGACCACGCCGTGACCTTATTGCAACACACCGATGTGGTGCTGGAAGGGTTTAGGCCCGGGGTCGCCGACCGTCTTGGCATTGGATTTGCCGTCGCCCACGCCGCCAACCCTCAAGTTATCTATTGTTCTCTGACTGGATATGGCCAAACGGGTCCCATGCGGGATTTAGCCGGACACGACATTAACTATATGGCAATGAGTGGGCTCCTGACGCAATGGAGCGATCACGAACACCGACCAGTCGTACCAAAAATCCAAATTGCGGATCTGGTGGGGGGTATTGTGGCCAGCGAAGCTATTTTGGCGGCATTGGTGGCACGCAATAAAACGGGTCAAGGACAGCACCTTGATGTGGCGATGGCTGATGCGATGGTAGGTCTTTTGAATACCCATATTCTGATCGAGGACCAAGACGGGTATCCGTACGGCGTGGAGCAACTCACGGGATCAGTAGTGTGCTATAACCTCTATCAGACCGCAGATCATCGCTACGTCTCGCTCGGGGCGTTAGAACCAAAATTTTGGCAAATGTTTTGTCAGGCCGTGGAACGTCCCGAATGGATTGCCCACCAATTTTCTGCAGCACACGAGGACAACCCGATATACCAGGCTATTCGTCGGTTATTTCTACAATGCGACTTAGAATTTTGGGCGACGATGGGTCGCCATGTCGATTGTTGTCTGCAACCCGTTTTGAATGTGGGGGAAGTCGCCATGGGTATTGCGCACGAACGCGATATGGTATTCGATCTTCCTACCGCCGGAGGGGGACGATTGCGGCAAGTCTCCACACACGCCGGAGGACATCCCACATCAGGCTCCGGACCGCGCTTCTTAGACCCCGCCCTTTCTCCCGATCCGTTGCGGTAAGCCGCCTGTGATACACTAAGCGCAGATTGAGCAGTAGGGACAAGACGAAATTTATCGACTGCCCCACGTACCCATCGCTAAGGATGAGAGGAGATAACCGTAATGCATGAAGCGGTGATTGTCGATGCCGTCCGCACTCCTTTGGGCCTCCGCAAAGTTTGGCGTTGACGCATCCGGTGGATTTGCTGGCCGGGTTACTACGCCAGCTGGTGGAAAAAACGGCATAGATAGTGAACGGGTTGACGATCTGATTGTG
>JAKAAL010000069.1 GCA_021802375.1 Bacillota bacterium
GGGGGACATGGACTCCCATGAGACCTGTGGTCACTTGCTCCAAAGTGAGATGAAGTGATGTCCCCACCGACAAGCCAGGGAAAAACTGGTCGTGATAGGGGTTGAGACCGTATGCAGGGACGCCATTTAGTGAAAGCAGAGTTTCTCCAGACACCGTGGCGTGGAAAACGGCATCATCCCAGGGAATGGTCGTTTGTGTAGATAAGGTGCGTAGCGACGCCGTGCCGCAGAAGAGGAAGGACTGTTTCAAGCATTAGCCTCTTTGCCGATTAGGGGCCTCCACAACGTTTCGGCAGTGACCCGACGTCAACTTTTAGAAGCCTTATCCGCCGCGCTGACTCAGATTTATGACGATTTAGGTCAAAAGGCTCCCCGGGGAAGTGGCGAGTTACTCATGATGGGTCATGCCCACATCGACCTCGCTTGGCTCTGGCCCATGGGCGAAACGCGTCGCAAAGTACTACGGACCGCCGCGAGCCAAGCGCAGCTCCTGTCCCGCTATCCGGATTGGCGCTATGGCATGTCCTCCCCGGAAATGTGGCAGATCATTGAAGATTCGCCGGCGTTATGGCAAACCTGGCAACAACTTGCTGAAACCGGTCGGGTCGAACCTTTGGGTGCCTTTTGGGTCGAGTCGGATGCCCAACTCGTGGGAGGCGAATCGGTGTTGCGACACCTCTTGTATGGACTACGCTATTTTATCAAGACCGTGGGAAAACGCCCCACTACCGCCTTTTTACCGGATACTTTCGGGTTTGCCAGCGGGTTACCCACCCTACTCCACGCCGCCGGCATCCGACTATTTTTGACCACCAAGATAAACTGGAATGACGCCAACTCCTTCCCGTATAAGAACTTTCTGTGGATGGGTCCCGATGGATCGGTCGTTGAAGCGATGTTGTTTGGAAATTCACCGGACGGATATAACGGTAAGGCCAGTATCCGCGATCTGAAACTGGCATGGGAGCGCTTCCGTGATGGGGGAGGCCAGAACCGGGTACTGTATGCCTTCGGTCACGGGGATGGCGGGGGAGGACCGGATGAAAGCATGTTGGAGCGCATCCGCCGTTATCAAAGGCTTCCACTTTTACCCCATTTAATTGACGCATCACTCGATCAATTGGAGGCATCGGACGATAACCGCGCTATGTTACCCATCTATCGAGGCGATTTATATCTAGAATATCATCGTGGCGTCTTTACGAGTCAAAGTAAGGTCAAATCAGCCAACCGAGCCATCGAACGCCTATTGGTGGCTACCGAAGCCTGGGCTCTTTTAGCTGGCCTTCCCGTCTCTCTACATGAACCCTGGCAAAGATTTTTGCGCAATCATTTCCACGATATCTTACCCGGTTCCTCGATCCATCAAGTATATGAGGACTTCGGCCAAGACATGGAATGGATCCGAAACCAGTTAGAGCCCCGGCGGCGGGCAGCGGTCGACACCTTGGTGCCACCCCAGGGGCCCCATCAGACTCTCATTGTGGGACACCCCAGTCGTTTTCATCGTCCGTCGGGGATGCTGGTCATGCCGCGGGCGCAGTCCTTTCAAGTGTTCTGGGAAGGGGCCTGGCACGATGCCATGCCGGCTGGGGACGGTCAATTTGCCGTCCCGTTACCGACCCTTCCCGCGCTATCGGTCACCTCCTGGCCTCTTCGAGAAATGACCGCGCCCGTCCAATCATTCGCTCCCATCACGGGTCTATCCCACTACCACTGGAGCTGTGGGGCCCTGGTTATAGATGTTATGCCAGACGGGATACGTTCCCTTACCCATCAGGGTCGGCCCCTATTAGACTCCCTCGCGGGGCTAACCGCGTTCTACCAGCACCCCACCCAGTTCGATGCTTGGGAATTGGTGCCTGCCGAAGAGCGGGGAGTCGTTCCCTTGACCAGCGATCCCATCCGGCTCGACTGGGAAGACGAACACTGGGCGCACCTGACCCTCACGCACCACGTCGGAGCCACGACGATCGTGGAGCACTTAGTCCTCAATGGTCCCGAGCAACGCATCGAACTTAGCTTTTCGATGGTCGTCGGCGATCGGCATCTCGTCATTCAATACCGGGTCCCTACGACGCTAGTGAGCCAGTTTGTCACCCGAGAAACGCTATGGGGTGCCGACACGCTTCCCACCGTCCCCTCGGGACCGGTCGATGCGGCGCGGTTCGAGTGGGTGGCCCATCGCTTTATTGACCTGGCCGAGCCTCATCATGGCCTGGCCTTAGTCAACGATGGCCGGTATGGCCACTCTATCGACAATGGTGTCATGACGGTGACCCTAGTGACCACACCGCTGTTCCCGGATCCGATTGCAGACCAAGAGCCATCGCCGGTCCGCTTGGCTTTGATGCCGCATCGCGGTTCCTGGTTTGACGACGACGTCATGGCGCGTGCCCATGCCTTTACGGAAACTCCCTGGGTAGACGTGCAACTTACCGATCGGGATGTCCCTGCCGTTCATGCAGCCCTAACGGGGCTTCCGGCCAACATCGCCTTATTATCCATGAAGTCAGCCGAAGACGGCTCGGGGGACTGGATTTATCATCTCGGCGAAATGTCGGGCGATCGCGCGGAATTTGTGGTGAAATGGCCGATCCCCGTTGGCCAAGTCTTCCGCACCGATTTAGTAGAAGAAACCGCCCAGGAGAGACTCTCCCTGGACCAGGGAACGACACGCATGGTGATGACGGCCTATCAACTGCTGGTGATTCGGATTAGTCGGCTTCAACCAGAAGGAGCTGGACTATGACGTATCAAGGGACAGAGAATCCGGCCAACCGATTTACTTATGCCTCGTCGGCGGTGTTGGGTTTAGGCATGTTCGGCATCTCCATCGCTGCGGGCATCTACAATAGTTACGTGCCCCTTTTCATTCGCCACTATGTCCCGAGCGTCGCCCTCATTGGGCTTATCGTGTCGATCCGCACCCTGATGGGGGTCGTCCTGAATATGTACTTTTCGGCTCGATCTGACCGCACCGCGACGAGATTTGGCCGCCGTCTTCCCTATATTCTTATCGGCATGCCCATTACCGGCCTGCTCTTCATCGCTTTCCCTTGGGAGATCGGGGCAGGCTTCCTCATTACCATCGACATCATTTACGCCGTCGCTTCCAATACGTTCTATGCTCCCACCATCGCGCTAATGCCGGACGTGACACCCGTGGCCAAGCGTAGCCAAGCCAGCGGCATTATTAACGGCTTAGCAGGCTTCGCGGCGCTTTTGGCGTTTTTTGTGGGACCTTTTCTCTTCCACATAGGTCGGCAAGTCCCTTTTCTGGTCGTAGGCGTCCTATTCTTCATCATTCCGGTGGTGATGTATTGGCGCATTCGTGAACCCAAAGCGCCCGGGGTCACCCGCGACGGCGTAGGCCTCCAACATCTTTGGCACGCCGCCCAACATATCGTGGCACGTCCGGATAAGACGGCCTTCTGGCTCTTAATTGCCGTCTTCTTTTGGTCCGGCGGGGAAAGTTCGGTCGAAACCTTTTTTGTCACATACGGGGTGTATCACCTGCACCTCGCATCATCCGTGGCCGTGATCACCATCGGTCTATTTGCCCTGGCCTATTTAATTTTCGCAGTGCCAAGCGGGTTTCTTGCGGGACGGATCACCCGGCGGGGCGTCATCTTAGTCGGCGCCCTGGGGTTAAGTCTGGCATTTCTCGCGATTAGCTTTTTCGTCGACGTATGGTCGCTACGTATTTTAGCGCTGATCGGCGGTTTCTTTTGGGCCTTTGTCAACATTAATGGATATCCTTGGTTCTCGACCCTCGCGACTCCTGCCGATGTCGGCGCCTTTACCGGCCTGTGGCTCATGGCGGCGGGACTGGGTAATTTCATTTGCCAGCCGGCAATCGGCTTTCTCATGGACCGTCTAGGCTATTCCTGGCTATTTTACGGTTCAGGATTTGCGGTGCTCTTGGGATTTTTGGCGGTGCTTTGTACTCGACGTGACCGGTCTCCAGTCACCCCCGCATAACGGATTGCGCCAACACCAGGTCCTCTTGCAGTAAGACGGGGAGATGGTCGCGTCCCTTGGGGGGCCCCCATGCAACCCCAAGGACGAACGAACCCCTCATTGGGGTTCCCTTCACCATGAGACTATCTATAACACATCCGACACAACGGGTTCCCGGCCTTGTCTCCACCGAGCACTATCCTGATACACATGCAAAGGATGTGCCAGACGTTCCCGCTGCGCCAAGTTGTATCCAAACCATAGCCATTTTAGGAAAGGTTTCGCTTCTTCATCCACAAACTTGCAGCCATAGAGCTTCTGATGAGTTGCGGTAGAGGAGGATTTCCACACGATCTCGGCCGGTAGGTGGAGCGGCGGATTCGTGGTCTCTATCTTTATCAGGATGACATAGTCGCGACGCACCGGAAAGTCAAGGGATGTTACAAAACAGGCGCCACCGAGACCAATATTGATAATGGACATATCGCTACAATGCTCGACGGATCTGCCTCCAACCGCGTCTAGATAAATGGTTCCTCTAATGGGCTCATGAACCAGGGCAATGCGCCCGTATTGCCGCCTCGAGGATGCGCTTACCGCATTCGTTGCCATACTGTTTGACCCCTTTACGAAATAACGTCGGGAGCCTACGAACTGAGTGATCCAAGGTTCCCAGCGGGTATAGTCATTGTTGCTTCAATGCAATAGTCTCTATTTATGGGAAGTATAGTCCTCTTAGTGCTACACTAGCGCTACATCCAACATCCATCAAAAGGATAAGGCAACACGATAAATCATGAGGTAGGGAGGCCAGGATGCCTTTCATCCCCTTGGGACAAGACTCTCTATTTTTCGAATATCATGCCGCAGATACACCGAGTAAGGAAGTCCCCCTAATCCTAATCCACGGAAATGCGATGGATCACGATGTTTTTCACGCCATCATCCCGGAACTGACCAAGTCTTTTGAGGTTTACACCTATGATTTACGGGGATTCGGTCAAAGCCCCTTGGCCAGTAAACCGCTGACATGGGCTACCTACTGCGAGGACTTACTGCACCTGATTCGATCCTTAGGATTACCCCGTTTTCATCTGGCGGGTTTAGGTTTTGGCGGCATCCTCGGCATGAAGTTTGCCCTATTGTACCCCAACCTGGTCGAGACGCTCGTCCTCATGTCCTTTCCATTTTATCCCGGACATCTTCTAGACAGCGTCAATCAACATCGAAACGGGATCACCAAAGGTGGTACGATCGTCGTGCGAGATTTTATTCAAGATTTGATGACGACGCTACCTCAAAATCATCCCGATCGGGCTCATATCGGTCAGGGAAGCTTTTCCATATCTACTTATGTGCGGTTGATGGAAATGAGCCATTCCCCGGGACTATTAGCAGATCTGAGCCGGGTCACGACGCCGACCCTACTCATTTCTGGCGAACGAGACGTAGTTTATCCTCCATACTTATCGGCTCTTGCCGCATTCTATTTACCGGATTACAAGTTTTTTACGGTCCCCGGAGCGGCTTACTTCGTGGTGCTGGATCAGCCAAATCTTACGGCCGTGTTTATGACGCGCTTCATATTAAAAGCTACCACACCTTTTCCCGTGCCAGACGCGTTTATTCAGAGCTTTTACAACACAATGAGATCGCAAATCCCGACGGCTCTGGAGCTCGGACAGCGAAAAATCAGTGCGGTGGGCGAGCTAAGAGTGGAGCTCATTGGGGGATTTCACGTGACCGTGAATGGAGAGGAAATCTTCCACGGATGGAACCAACGATCGGCAAAAAAGCTTTTTGTCTACCTAGTTTTTCACCAAACTGCGACCCGGGAGCAAATCTGTGACGACCTATGGCCCGAGATCCCCTATGCTAAGAGTCGACGCGCGCTTCGGGTGTATTTATCCCACTTGAGAACCGTTCTGCGTTCAGTAGATGGCAGGGAATTCCTCGTCACCGACCATGAACACGTGAGTTTGCAAGGAGTGATTCATTGTGATGTGCTCAATCTCTTTAACCTGGTATCCCATGCCGTGCAGGAGTCAGACGCGACCAGAAAATTGTTAATGGTTAAAACCGTCCTCCACACCCTCGCGAGCGATGCACCTATCTCCGTGTACGAGGATTGGTTTTTAGACCTACGAGCGGAGACCGAGCGTCACCTAGCAAACCTCGTGGACTGGGTATGCACCTACCTGACAGAGCAAGACCACGCCGCCGAAGCGCGGCACTATAAAGCCCTATGGAACCACATCTATGGAATGGACGAATGATGGCATTCACACAAGCCGTTCTCAGGCAACATCTTTACGTAGCCCCATTCGCTTGCCCTGGCTCCTGCCGTACGTCCCGGATGTTGCCGTTAAGCCGAGGACCAGGCCGTGTCACGGATTTTTACTTAAGGTAAATAGCCTCCCCGCCCGAGCGGCCACCCCTCGGCCATTTAGGAGCCGTGGTCGTTATAGAATGGTGACCATTCCGTGAACCCGCTTAATGTTTCGGTACTCGTCCGCGAGGTTCTTTCTGATACCCGGTCCAAGACTAATCCGAGAGACATCGATCAGACTGTCGTAGATAATCTTATCCGCAAAAGGGTGTGAACAGTTTCCTTAAATATTGTTTATCTCCAACTAGAGTATCAGTTGAGCACCCAGCCCTTGCGATCCTACGCTGGCTGGGATCTCCCGCATCTTCGACCATCTTTTCGGCAATCTTCAAAGTCACGGGGTTTTTTAGGTCAGGACAATTTTCCTGGATGGCACGGCATTCTTTTACTTGACTTTCGCACCGCGAATTCACCACAAGGTTTTACCAATAAAAAACGCTGAAACCCGCATGAACACTGGGTTTTTGGTATAATTAGGTGCCAGCCAAATCTACCAAAGATGGAGTGTTATCATGCGGGAATCTACGTCAGAAATCAAAAAGGTGTTCGATAAACACCAGTATTCGATTCACTCGATTGTATTCGATGTCATGCAGACCTTCAAGTTTAATTCCATCATCCGACACACGCAGTTTACAAAGCAGGAGGGATACACGGTCACCGAAGTCTTAGCCCTCCTGATCATGCTTCCGCTGATGACGCTAAGCAGTGTCAATAGTTTCTTTCACAGCGAGTTTCAAGCGATGACGTCAATGAAAAAGGATACCCTGTATCGGCTCAAAAACAACGAAGAGCTCCCGTGGCGCACGGTTTTGTATGGAATCGCCAAGCGATTCCAGAAGATCGTCAATCCGGGCCGCACGGTGGCGGCCCAGGCGGCCTTCATCCTCGACGACACCACGGACCGTCGGGTCGGTCGACACCTCGAGAACGTCTCGTATGTGTTCGACCATGTGATTGGCAAAACGCTGTTGGGGTTTAAGCACCTCGTCTTAGGCTTTTTTGACGGCACGACTTTTATTCCGCTTGATTTCACCATTCACGCCGAACGACCCTTGCGGGGGCGTAAGCGTCGCGAGCAATACCGGAAAACCTGCCGCCCCGGGTCCGCCGGATCCATCCGACGTAAGGAATGTGCCACGGACAAAATGACCCAAGCGATTGCGATGGTCAAGCGAGCGGTCAAGCACGGGTTTCAGGCACACTATGTGCTCGCCGATAGTTGGTTCGGTAGCAAAGGGTTCATCCAGGCGATCCGGCAGATCAAACACGGGGCCCTCCACGTGATCTGTGGGGTGCGTATGGACAAGCGACAGTATCTGTACCACGGGAACACGGTCAACGCCCAGACCCTTTTGGCGAGTCTGAAACAAGCGGGCAACGCTAAGCGTTGCCGCCAACTCAACAGCCGCTATTATGAGGTCGTGGTGGACTACGACGCGATCGGGAAGGTCAAATTGTATGTGTGCCGCTTCCCGTATCAAAAAAAGTGGCGCGTGTTTCTGTCCACGGATACCACGTTGTCCTTTGTTGCCATGATGGAGATCTACGCCACGCGCTGGACGATTGAGGTGTTTTTCAAAGAGATGAAGCAACAGCTCCGCTTGGGCCAATGTAAATCGCGCGATTTCGATGCCCAGATTGCGCATGTCACGACCTGCTGCATCCTCTACATCTTTCTCGCGTACTTCCGACGGGTGAATGCGTACGCCCCCTTGGGGGCGTTATTTGAGGCCATGGCGGCCGAACTGGTCGAAAAAAATCTCGCCGAACGCCTGTGGGCCCTGTTCGAGGAACTCCTGGAGGCGGTCCTTCGCTCCATGGCCGGGTCGGGCGCGGTCGACCTCTCGCAATTCAAACAGTCACCCGACTATGCCGCCCTCAAGGCCCTGTTCGAGGAGTCATTCTTGGGTCATCAGTTACAAGCCCTCGATAAGACCGCTTAAACCGCAGAAGTGGAAACCGGCGACAACGTGAGGGCTAGCACGCATTCGCGGTATCTCCCCGGGCGACAAAACCGGATGTTGGCGGGGTGCGAAACTCAAGCTTTTATTTCAGCCATGATTTATAATGGAAAGGCTACCATATGTTTAGATTATTCCCGCTACTTTAATCTCCAATGAAGGAGGTTTCCCATGTCTTACGAAGATCAGCTCGCCATCATCCGTAATAGCACCCTAGTCAGTCCCCCACGCCCTGCCTCGTCCCGTCTCCCCATTCAAAACCTCGATGATTACCAGGAAACATACCGTCAATCGCTAGAAGCACTCCCAGAATACTGGGCCGGAGTGGCACACCAACTCGAATGGTTTTCCCCATGGACTGCGGTGTTAGACGGTAGCCTACCTGAGGCACGCTGGTTTAGTGGAGGGACTACGAACGTCAGTTACAACTGCATCGATCGCCATGCTCTGGCCCGTCCTAACCAAACCGCCCTCATTGGCCTCACTGAAGAAGGCGGAGAACGGCGGTGGTCCTACAACGAATTGCTTGACACCACGGCGCGCATGGCCACCGCATTTCGCAATCTAGGTGTCGCAAAGGGCGACGTCGTCGCCATTTTTCTCCCCAACCTTTTAGAAACCGTGGCCGCCGTGCACGCCTGTTTTCGGATCGGCGCAGTCTATAACATCATCTTCTCCGGATTCTCCCCGAACGCGCTATTAGACCGGCTCCGCGACACCGATCCACGTTTGGTGATCACAGCCGATGAGTCGGTACGCCGGGGTCGTACCCTACATCTAAAAGAAAAGCTGGACCAAGTGCTGGACCAGGTTCCGAGCGTCGAGCATGTCGTGGTGGTACGCCGTACCGGCGGGCCTGTCTTTATGCAACCCGGAAGGGATCTGGAGTGGGATAGTCTCTTAGTATCCACAATGGTTCAAACCGAACCGGCCGCCATTGAAGCCAACGAGCCCGGTTTCATCATTTACACCTCCGGCACCACGGCCAAACCGAAAGCTCTCGTTCATAGCGGCATCGGGTTTTTAGTGGGCTCGGCGCATAATGTGCATTATGCACTAGACTTGGCGCCCGATGATATCTACTGGTGTACCGCCGACGTGGGCTGGCTCACGTTCCCCATTTTTGAACTAGTCGGAGGATTGGCGTTTGGCGCCACCTATATCCTCTACGATGGCGCCCTCGACTTTCCCGATCCGGCGCGATTCTATGAGATCATTAGCCGGTATTCCGTGAATAAAGTGTTTACCGCACCGACTGTACTGCGTTCTCTAGCCCGCCATGGAGAGTCTTTGTTAGCTCCACACGATATGAGCCACCTCGAGCGCATCGCGCTGGTGGGAGAACCTCTAGACGCCCATACCTGGCAATGGGTTTTTGATAAGCTCGGCCAATCTCACGTCGAGATTAACAACACCTATGGCCAAAGTGAAACCGGTAGTGCCTGGACCTCTAGTATCGTGGGGGCGACACCGGCCAAACCCGGTTCCTGTGGCATGGCGCTTCCCGGTCACGCCTACGCCGTGGTCGACGATCAAGGGATACCCCTTGAAGCGGGACAAGTCTGCCAACTGGTGATCACCAAGCCCTTTCCGACACTGGCCCGAACCATCGCGGGCGATCCCGAACGCTACCGCGAGTCCTATTTTTCCATCCCGGGTCATCCCGATTGGTATGCGACGCACGATGCAGCCCTGGTAGATCATGACGGACACATCTGGGTGCTCGGGCGTATGGACGACGTCATTAACGTGGCAGCTCATCGGCTGTCCACCATGGAAATGGAGAGTGCCGTGCTTCAAGTACCCGAAATTGCTGAAGCGGCCGTAATCGGCCTGCCCGATGACATCAAGGGCGAAGTGCCTGTCGTCATCGTCACAACGCGCGTGCCATTGACCCAATCGGAGCTCGAGACCGCCGTGACCGACGCGATCGTGGAGCAAATCGGCAGCATCGCGCGCCCCGCTCAGATCTGGTCGGTCGATAACTTGCCTAAGACGCGTTCGGGGAAAATTGTGCGCCGGCTCCTAAGGGATCTCTTGCTGGGTGAAGCCATGCTCGGTGACCTAAGCGGTGTCGAAAACGTCGAGATTTTAGACCAGTTACGCGCCGATCTGGACCCGAAGAGGTAAATTATCGGGGAGAGGGATTTGAAATAGAGCCGGGCAGATTCATGGGCCCCCTCCCCAATGACACGTCACGGAGGGGGCCCTAGAATAATGAGAATCGGCCCATGGCCCAGCAGCCACGCGTAGATCATCAAGAACCTACTTGCGGCTGCTGGGTGATACATCCCGATGGGTCGGCTTCCCAGAATGTTCTGGGCCGTGCAGGAAATCCCGACAAAACCGCGAAATAACCTAAACGGCACCACTCCCTAACTTGAAAGAAGGACGGCAATGAATCCTCCATCGATAGTACCCCGCTCTAAACGTATTTTTTACAGTGCGAATCAGTTAGGTATCAATGTGTTGTGGTACGCCTTTAACACCGTGGCGGTCTTTTTCTATGTCTCCGAAATGCACGTATCGGGTGTCATGCTGTCAATCGCGATGATTGTGTTTGGCTTTGTCAACGCCTTTTTGAATTTATTCGCAGGATACGTCAGCGATCGCACCCAAACTCGTTGGGGGCGGCGAATCCCTTATATTGCTGCCTCTGGTTTGCCATTTGGGCTCGCCTTTTTCTTCCTATTTTCTCCTCCGGCTCTGCACGGAGGCGCCTTACTCACCTATTTCTTAGTGCTCACCTTATTATTCGATGCCGCTTTTACGTTTAACGCACTCAATAT
>JAKAAL010000070.1 GCA_021802375.1 Bacillota bacterium
TGCGCAATGCGGGCAACCGGGCGATGGAGATGGGATCGTCTCGCGGCCGGGATAGGGGCTGGTGTCCTGTCCGTCGCTGTGCAGGCACTGTTTTCGCGGCAGGCGGCGTTCTCGTCCTATCGATATTTCTTGCACCGTCCCCTGCAACTAGGGTCGTTGAGTGCCGGTCTGGCGGCCTTAGTGCACTTTGGTAGATTTCACTTAATGACCAGCTATGGCTCGATTAACGTGATGACGGCGCCGGGGCCCGTGGTGGCAGACATCGTCACCGGGCTCAGTCTTGGGGCCGTAGTGCTGGTGTTGGGCTTAGCCGTGACGGGGCGGATTGACCTGGAGACCACCAGTCTTTCCCTGCTCACGCTGTTGATCTTGTCATCGAAAGTGTTTTCCGCCCAGTATCTGATTTGGCTCATTCCCCTTTGGGCGCTCTATGCTTGGCGTTGGCAGTGGCTGGCGGCCGCTATGCTTACCACGCTAGGCTATCCTGTAAGCTTTTTACTGGCGCACCAATTTGGCGCCTTTTGGCTCCATTGGGCGCTATGGATCGACTTTTGCCGCGATGCCATGCTGCTTTGGGGGAGTGTCGCGTGGTTCATGGTGCGCGTCAAGCGCACCGACGTGTCGTCTGGAATCCTCGTTCCGTCCCGGTCGTTGAGTGGCTAAATCGTTCTCGATGTTGCTGGAGGGGGGCCTTTCCCTCTGGTTACCGTGTTGATGCGGCTAACCGTGGCAAGCAGGCCGACGCAACCACCGAGCGCATTGGCAACATCTCGAACCCTAGAAGTGGCGGTTGGCCTTGGCCGTGCGTACCCATCTCATCCCCTACCGGCACCGCGGGGCGTCCAGTCTGGGTCCCATTACTGCCGTAGCCCTTTATCTAGGCCACCGGGAATCCAACGATGTGGACTTTTTGACGGACCAGCCCAATCCTTCCAACGTAACCATTACCCAGATTCAAGAACTCGACCCACGGTCCCGTATTATGAGCGCCAGCGATTACCGTGTTCACGCCGAAATCGAGGGCGTCCGGGTATCGTACTTATGGCAGCCCGGTATGCGCCTAAATGCCGGACCGAGCGTCAATCGCATCCCGCTTGCATCTTTGGACACCTTAGTTGCCCTCAAGTGCAACGCTGTCGCCAACCGCGGCGCACGTAAAGACTTTATTGACCTTTATGCCTTCTTACAAGCGGGGTGGGATTTTCATCATATTCTGGAGATGGCTAAACTCCATGCCCCATCGCTCAACATCGCTCACCTCTTGCGCAGTATGGTATACTATGAACTCTCCCACCACCTAACCACCAGTACTCGCTGTAAAGCTCACCTCTTGGCTATCGCCTAAGAAGGGGAATGCGCGGGTATTATGTTCAAGACGCCGAGTTCGACCCAATGCCCAAGTTATATCGAACATGGCAAGGGTCTGAAATCAAACAGACCCTTGAGCACACGGTCCAGCTCTATCTCAAGGAGCAACTCACGCCCCAAACGCCCATTCCTCCTCCCCACCCGCTTTAAACGGCTTGTGCGCCGTCACCTCTCTCAAACGAAACCCATGGATTCTGAGCGAGGGGTATCCCTCCGTCGAGAATTTGTATTGGATAGCCGCCTAAGGGCCCGACTACTCTGTGCCGCGAATTTTATGGGCGGAGGGGCCTCTCGTCCACGGATCCAGCATTCGTCATGAGACGCAAACCAGAGTGCATAACGAGCGAAAGTAAGGCTTAAGACCCGTGCGCCTTGCCCAGTTCGATGTCTACGTTGATCGGACGCATCGTGACTCCCCTAGCTAGCCTCAATCGTCGTTCCAGCAAGGAATGTCCGTAAGCGCACCTAAAATGGGGCGAGGAGGTATGGATCGCGTGTCCCCGCGATTTGGTCAGCCAAGCCAAAAGGGACTTCGTCCGTCCTCGGCGGAATTCGTAGCCGTTAGGTCCTACGGTGGTCAGCCCGCCAGATCCATGTGCTGTTCTTGGTCGTCCACACGATGCCTTCGCCGAGCGTCCAGAGCAATCGGAAAGGTCCTCCGTAATGCCAATGCACTACGTTTTCGGGGGCATTCCAGGCAATCCAGAATTGGTGCGTCTTCCGATCCACGCGAACGAGGAAGCTTAGCCCCAACGAGAGCGACTCGTCGGCGGGCAACTTCCACGTAACTCGATTCTTTCCTGATGCGGCCTCGAGGGTTACAGTGGCCGCGGGCGGCGCGATCCATGGCTTGGTCGGTATGGGACTGTATACCCATGTGGGACCTAGGGTTCCCCAGAGAATCGCTCCGAGAGTTTGTCCCGCGGCTGGGGCCGCAGGGGTTTTAAGCGGAACGAAGGAATGGCGTTCCCAATTGTAGAGGCCATAGCGTCCGTTCCAGTCACCCAAGACCTTATTCGCATATCCGAGGATGCTGATGAGACCCCGAGGGAGCCGAACGGGGTGGTGTCTGGGCTCGGATTCCAACCATAGTTTAGCCGGATAGCCAAACGCCTGATAGGCGGGGGATCCAAAAGTCTGTGAAGGCTCCGTCGGATAGCGAGCGCCTATCAACGCCAGCAGATGATGCCAGCCAGTGGCGAGGTTCCACCACTCAACCCAGAGCGGCATCCACTCTGCCCCCTGCCAGTAGATTTGGAGCGTGGTCCCATCCACCCATGCCCCAATACCTGAATCGATCATCATGGGGGGCCACGATTTCATTACGACCCTGGGCCGCTGAGCGGCCCACGGCCATAGCCATAGGGTGTCGCCAGGGGTTTGGGAAAAGACGAGCCCGAGTTTGGTCACCGCGACCGACGCCAAATGGGTAATGGCTGGCATGCGAACCGCCGCGAGTTGGTGCACAGAGCGCAGTCTCGGTCTCCGGATGACCCTGGGCAAGGGCTTCACTTGGTATGGAGGGCGAAACGCCTGATAGGTCTCCCACGCGAGCGCCATCGTCCGCCGTGCACGCCCCGACATTTCTGTCACCCGTACGTAGGTTAAGCCATTGATCCAGGACTCGACCCGAAACACCGAGAACTGCCCGCTTTGCTTCATTGCGGCGACCGGCTTGCGGGATTGTAGGATGACATCATGATTTGTCACGACATCGCCCGGTTTGACAACCTTGCGATCGATGCCATGGCCGTATTCGGTGACGGACACGGTCGTGTGCGGCGGACTCTTGACGATAAGATTCTGGTAGCCGGCGCCTTCACCGGAGACCGTTAACGAAAAATGGAGCCACCGAAGGCGATAGGCCATGGTGGGATGGGATTTCGACGCTGTGTCTAAGTTAAGGTAGGTTGTACGCGTTGAGGTTTTGTTCCAAGGCGTGGCAGGCCGCCTGGCGTGCCTCAGCCTCGAACCGAATGGTGCCATAGCCAATTCCCACGGCACCTGCCGCAGGACAATCAGCTTATACGCCACGGGTCCTGACGAAATGGGTTCGTGTTGAAAGAGATAACTGATGGCATTCGGTCGCGGGGCCGTACGAGCAATCGAAGGCTGGCTCCATACGGCGCTCAGACAGGCGGCCGACAGTCCGATGGCGCCCAGCGTGCGATAGATTGGAAACATTCGAAGACCGCCCCCTGTTAGGTCGCCTATATCAACTCAACGTCAACCACCATGAATTGGTTACAGACTTGCTTTGGGCACGAGCGATCATTTCTAACTGGCACAACCTAGGCCGTGGCTCTCACGTGAGCGGCGCTGGACCAACCTTATGAACTCTCCCCCGCCTGGCTAGGCCGAGGCGGGGGAGAGTTCATGAGAAAGAAAGCCATCGATGGCTTCAATTTTACCGACGCGCTCGCGTGCACAGCCTACGGCCCATCAGACATTTCTGGTGCGGTTATCGCGCCGAGAAATTCTGGACGGCACCTCGGGGAGGCGGTGTCAGTTGTGCCCGTGGTGGGCCGGTGAGCCTTACGCAACAACCATGCTGCGCGGTCGGCTTATTTTCTACCGCCACGATCGCTTCGACACCGCTCCTGAGCGTGGGGTTGGCGCCAGAAATCACGCCAGACCCATCCAAGCCCATTGAGGGATACCGCGAAGATCCCTGAATTGCCCTCAAAAGTCTCCGTAGTCAGCGCGGCATCGGAAAGATATTCCTTGCAAGGGGTCACGGTTCGATCAAGGCCACCGGCAGGACCATTTGGCCTACGGAGCCCAGGTTTCAAAGGGGGGCTCCGCTTCGATAACCCGAGTAATGCGGTTTTTCGGATCGACGTAGACCAAATGGGGTCGTGCCAAGTCTAGTTCTTCCTCGGCGTAGTATCCATATGCCATGATGATCACCGGATCACCAGGAGCAAAGTGTCGCGCAGCACTGCCATTTAAGCATACGGTATCGGTGTTCTGAAGATCGATAATGACGTAGGTGAGCCAATGCGTGCCGTTATTGACGTTGGTAATGTGCACCAGCTCATGGGCGACAAGATCGGCTGCTCTGGCCAGAGGGTAGCCTAAGCTTAGACTTCCCGTGTAATTAAGGTTGGCTTCGGTGACGGTGGCGCGATGAATCTTAGACTTTAGCAGTTGGCGTTGCATGTGGTTGCCTCCCAACCTGGGGTTTGTGATCTCAAGATATGAAAACGGTTCCTAAAGGGGACCCAGGGCCAAGCAGATTCCCATGGAGCTTGTCATGATCGCGTCCTTTTCCCCGTACAAGTAGGGGAGGACTCACAAGGGAGGCCGCTGAGACATGCAGCGCTTTGGACTCACGCGAGATTTAACTTGGCTGACTCTATCGATGGGTCTTTGGGGATTAGGGTTTGGACTTTATGGGTTCTTATGGCCGCTTTACGTGGAACATTTGGGTGGAAGCGCGGTCGTGGTGGGATTTCTGTCCACCTTGTCGGGCGTGGCCACCGCCTTGGTGGTTTTCCCAGGGGGCTACTTGGCCGACCGCGTGGAACGCAAGACCATTCTAATTTGGGGTTGGTGCGCGGCCATCCCCGTGCCCTTCATGTTTGCTTTAGCTCCGAATTGGCATTGGCTCATACCAGGAGTGCTACTTTACTTTGGATCGGCGTTTTCGACCCCGGCGCTCCAAGCGATCGTACTCGACGAGGCGTCGCCCAGTAAACTATCTACTGCCTACAATGTGGTCATGAACGTCTTCGGAATGGGGATGGTTATCGGGCCGACGGTAGGGGGGCTGGTGGTCACCCACTATTCGTACCACGTGGTTTTTATGATGAGCGGATTATTCTATTTGGCCTCAACCGCGTGCCTACTACCGGTGAAACGTCACAGGCCGACGCCGTCTACGGCGGTTAAGCCGCGTTGGAGGCCCAGAACCCGTCCAAGATTTTTCCGATGGGTGGTCTTTTCTGCTACGCTAGCCGTCATCCAAGGCATTACCTGGCCCTTTGTCGTTCCCTACCTAAAAGAATCAGGGCATCTACCGGTCGAGACCATTGGCATGCTCAGTTCAGCGGGGATCTTGGTGGCGACTTTGAGTGCCCCCCTATGGGGGCGCCTCGGCGACCGCGTAGGGCTGCCGCGAACCCTCGGCTACGGGCTAGGCATGGTCACCATGGGATGGATATTTTTACTCTGGAATCCGACTTCGCTTGGCCTGGTTCTCTCGTCCGGCATTTTGCGCGGCGGGGGCGAAGGGGTAAGAGGATTGCCTGGGGTGGCGGTGGGCAGAACCGTACGCAAGGACGAAGCGGGGACCGCGTATGGCGTCTATAACTTGGTTACCGAGATGGCTGGCGCTCTTGCCCCCCTTCCTGGCGGATTTCTCTACAGTCAATGGCCTTCCATGCCCATGGCCATCACCGCCTTTCTAACTGCCATCTTGGCCTGGTGGCTCATCTATGACGGCTCGGGCCGCCCTCCTCCCGATACGATCAAAGAGATGCCCGTTCGTGTGTTGTAACTGCGATGTATCCAAAGGCTGGTGTATGATGAGATTTAGCAGGTAAAGCGGCGGCCATTTTCGCACCGCGGGGCCGATGATGAGTTGAAGAGGGTGGGTCATGTTCAAAAAGCTCTTGCTGGTGTTTTTATTAGTGCCTATCGCCGAAGTCGCGGCGTTGCTGATCTTGGCCACTCTTCTCGGATGGGGCTGGACGTTAGTGCTTACCGTCTTGTCCTCCCTCACGGGGTTTTTTCTTGCTCGCTATTCCGGGCGCCAGTGGTGGCGCACCGTGCGCGCGGAATGGGCGCAAGAGGGAATGCCCATGCAACGGATCGGCGAAGGAGCCGTTTTGCTGGTATCCATGGCCTTCATGATTACGCCAGGACCCTTGACCGGCATCATCGGCTTCATCTTTCTAATTCCCAAAGTCCGAGTGGCTGTGGCCCGCTTCGCCTTTCAATGGATTTCCTCCTCGTTCATGGATCGCTTTTTGCTTTAGATGGCGCTCAGCCGAATGGACAGGGCCACGCCGGCTGCGCGTAACATTCCGCTGACGGGACACCTCGATTCCACCGCGTGTTTCAATGATTCGGCCTGGCTTTGGGGAAAGTGTTCGAGCTCGATGTCCGCCGCGACTTCAGAGAAATAGGGAGAGACCCCAGATACCCCCATAAACCCTCGGGGATCGAATTGTCCGGTAGTGTGAACGTGAATTTCGCCTAGGGTCCATTGGTGTTCTTGGGCCACCATGCGAGCGACGATGATTAGGCATCCCGCCCAAGCGCCCAGGACCGCCTCGAGCGGATTCGGTCCTTGGTCCTGCCCTCCCATGGCAGGCGGCTCATCGATGTCGAACTGCAGCCCGGAGGCGGTGCGATGGGTCGACTGCATGGATTTAATGGAACTTGAGGACACTTCTAGCTGCATAGAATTCACCCCTTCATCAAAGTACCTCTACTATAGCCGAAAATCCTAAATACTTGAATGCACTTTTCATGTTTATCGAACCGGTCGGATTTTATCAGTCGCCGACGGTCCATGTCAAAAGTGGAGGGGAAAAAGAGGAGCCTGCTATAGGCCGTCGAAGGACAGTATCAAAGCAAATTAGATTAGGGGGCACAAGGAATGCTTAATAAGTCGCTTGCGTTCTTCGATGGAGGACAAGCCGTGGAACTGCCGACGCCCATTTTTATGCGGCCTAAGGCCAAGCGGCGCGGCAGGCGGGCGGGTTCCGATGCCTATTTTCCCAACGGGGATCGGGTGCCGTCGCGCGATGAAATCATCCGTTTCATCGTCAACCACGTGCTCTATCAAATTGATGACACGCTAGAGGGACCGATTTTCTGCAAACACGTGATTAAATGCAACCGAGAGCGTAACCGGGACAGCATGTATCATATCGTGATGGGTGCACACCAATGGTCTGGAGTTTGGGAAGTCGTTGGCAACCGCCGCATGTTTGACGTCCGTGCGCTCTATTTGCCAACGGACAATGTCTGGGTACCCCAGGTGGTTTTGTCTCCCGGAAACTATATCGGAGTCGACAACTTCAACGGATTTGAAATGGGCCCTCAGCAACTGCGCCGAGAAATGATTCAGCGGGGATTTGTGACGGCAGATGAGTATGACCACTTTGCCAATCCCAGTGCCGTCGTGAGGCACCAAGCCATTACCCGGGCCACCCGCGGGATTTGGATGTAGCCATGAAAATCGATGTCACCGCACTTGGCGGGATCATATTTGGGGCGATCTGTCTCATTAGCGGGTTTGTTTTGGAAGGTGGCAAGGCGGGGGCCCTCCTAGAAGGCACGGCGGCGCTCATTGTCATCGGGGGGACCATTGGAGCCACCGCGATTTCGTTTTCGCTCGATGAGTTGAAGAAAGTGCCGCAGTTGGTCCGCATGGGCATGACGCGGAGCACCTTCGAGCCGATCGAGTTGATTGAAAAACTGGTCCGTTACACGGATATCTCAAGAAAGCAGCAGCCCTTGGCCCTGGAACCGGAAATCGAGCACACCGATGATCCGTTCCTATCCAAGGGGTTGCAACTCATCGTGGACAACACGGACCCAGCCTTGCTGCGCCAGATGCTCGAGGCGGACATTTATGCGCGCTTGAGTCAGCAAAAAATGGGAGCGAGTATTTTTGATGCCGCCGGGGGCTATGCGCCTACCTTTGGCATTATGGGTACGGTGATGGGCTTAGTGCACGTGCTGGGACAACTGAGCGGAAACGCCACCGCCTTAGCATCGTCGATTGGGTTGGCCTTCATTGCCACGTTATATGGGGTGTCTACGGCCAATCTGTTGTGGCTGCCGATGGCTTCGAACTTGAAAAACAAGGCCAAGCATGACTTGCTGATGCGGCAAATGGCTTTGGAAGGCATCTTGTCCATCCAATTGGGCATGCCTCCCACACTGCTTCGCGACAAGCTGTTAAGTTTCATTCGACCGTCGTCTGCCCCAGGTTCGGGAAAGCCCGAGGGGATTTCGGCCACGGCTGCGCGCGAGCCTAGCATCGAGGTGTCGTGATGTGGGAGGAGGAAGAGGCCGCAGGAGAGGCGGGCATGCTTCGTTGGCTTATCACCTATGCAGACCTGATCACCTTGCTGTTAGCATTTTTTATCATTTTGTATGCGATAAGCCGTACCGAGCAAATCAAGTTTTCTCAATTGAGCGCGGCCTTAGCTCAGAAATTTGATTCTAACAGCATTGTCGGGCAATCGCCCGGCCCTTCCATCGTGACGGGCCAGTCTGGAACCCATACGCTGGCGCTCTCGAATGTGACGGAACAAAAGTCCTTGAGCCACTTGGAGGAGGCCTTGAAGCGAGCCATTGCCCAGGCCGGTTTGGCCAAGAAGGTCACGGTAGCCACGAATTTACGGGGCGTGGAAGTGAGCATTAATGCGGCCCTTTTATTTGCGCCCGGTTCTGCTCTGGTCAATCCATCGGCCGTTGCCTTGCTGATGAAATTGGGGACGGCCCTGAAGGCGGTGCCCAATGACATTGAGGTCTCGGGGTATACGGATTCCACCCCGATTCACTCCAAACTGTTTCCTAGCAACTGGCAACTTTCGGCCATGCGCGCGGCCAATGTGGTGTATATCCTAGCCAAGGTGCCAGGAATTGATGCCGCCCGGATGTCCATCGCCGGGTTCAGCCGCTATCATCCGGTGGCGTCCAATGCTACTTCGACGGGGCGCAGGCTTAACCGTCGGGTCAATATCTTGGTCTTGAGACACACCGTAGCGGTCGTCGCCATCGGTAATGGGCCTTAAGCGCCATGATCTCAGCGCCAAGGAAGCCCCCGGGCTAAGATGTCTCATGTTCAGATCCAAAGCGATTTTAGAAAGAGGGATGATTTTAGGTGAATGTGACCAACGCCTTGGTGATTAGCGACCTAAACTTAAGTCAAAAGCGCACCAATCTCATCGCGAACAATCTCGCCAACTACGAGACTCCCGGCTTCAAAGCATCCCGTCTTTCCTTTGAAGGCGCCCTTGCCAGTGCGATGAACCGTGGCCCCAGTGCGGTGCTGGCCGTCCAAGGAACCATTGTCAAGAGTCAAACGAGCCTTCGCGCCGATGGCAACAATGTCTCCCTCACGGGTCAGATGACTGCCCTGGCGCGAGCGCAGCTGTCCTATCAAATGGCCGTCTCGGCCTATAACCACCATGTCACCCAAATGAAAATTGTTACGGAAGGGAAGGCCCTGTAATGTTTGATGCGATGAAAATTAGCGCCAGTGGACTCAGCGCAGAAACCGTGCGCATTGATGTGGTGGCCAATAACTTAGCCAACCAAGATACGGCGGCGACGCCGGGCGGTGCTCCCTACCAAAGTGAGTTTGTGCAGTTGCTTTCCTTGCCAGCCAACCGCCAGGGCGTGGGCCAAGGGGTCGAGGTTGGAGCGATAGGCAGTCAGCCTACTCCGGCGATCGTCGTCCACAATCCCACCAGCCCCTATGCCAACAACAAGGGCAACGTGCTCTATGCCAATGTCAGCGTCGCCACGCAAATGGTCGATCTCATTCAGGCAGAAAGCGCGTACCAAGCCAACGCCAATGCTTTTACGGCGGAGGGCGGAACCTATGTCAAAACCTTTAGTTTGGGGGCGTGACCATGATTTCAGCTATCGGTGGCTTGCCGCACATGCCCACACTGCTTCCGGTCGGGCAGGCCGCACCGTCATCCACCCCGACCTTTGGCCATTTAGTGAGTTTGGCGGTCAATCACTTGAGCCAGACCCAGGCTAGTGCTCAGGGAGCCATCCAGCAAGCGATGCTGGGCCATGGTTCGGCAACGGCCGCCATGGTAGCCATGACCGAGGCGCAGATGACGTTGGATGTGGCCACGTCGGTCACCACCAATGTGCAGAACGCCTATCAGACGATCATGAATATGCCCTTAGGCTAAGGTCGCTCGAAACGAAAGGTAAAAGACCATGAACGAATCTTTGAACCGGCTTCAGACTAGAGTGCAGACTTGGTGGCAGTCCACCGATCCCACCCGACGCCTTCGCCTGGGCGCCATGATCATGATGGGCTTAGTGGTTCTTATCGTGGGCATTGGGTTCCTGACCCGGACGAATTGGCAGCCCTTGTACAATAACTTGTCCCCACAGTCCGCCGGGCAAATTACCAACCAATTGACCCAAATGAAGGTCCCCTATCAATTGACCAATCAAGGGCGCACCGTTCTGGTGCCCGCCGCCCAAGTCGACCAAGTTCGCGTGGACCTGGCCAGCGCTAACATTCCTTCCTCGGGGACGGTGGGCTTGCCGACTCCCGTCAACTTCAGCCTTGGGGAAACGACCCAGGAGATTCAAATTAACCAGCTCATCAACACCGAGGCGACGCTGGAAGCGACCATCAACTCGATTGCTGGAGTCAAAAGTTCGAAGGTGATGATTAATCAGCCTGCCCCGTCGCTCTTTGGCGAAGGGCCCAGCCAGGCATCGGCTTCCGTCTTCGTCGATCTTAATCCTGGTGCGGTGTTAAGCCCTAGCCAGGTTCGCGGCATCATGAACTTGGTCGCGCACGCCGTTTCCGG
>JAKAAL010000071.1 GCA_021802375.1 Bacillota bacterium
GACGCCCAACACCTGCGTCAATCATGGCCCTCCTGGCCTGAGCCGGACAAACCAACCTTGGCCGCCCGCGCACGGCGGCGCATCCGCCGTCCCTAGGCTTAGCCGGATGCCGGATCGTCGTGCCAGGCTTCGCTGCCATCGGCCCATAACTCTTTCTTCCAAATCGGTACCGTCTCTTTGAGCCGGTCAATTCCTCGCTGGCAGGCTAAGAACACGGGGCCGCGGTGGGGACCGGAGACGGCCACCAGGACACTCGCCTCACTCACAGCGAGGCGCCCCACCCGATGTCGCATCACGACGTGGCGCACATCAAATTCCTCTTTGAGCGCCTCGCCGATGCGTCTCATCTCCTTTTCAGCCATGGCCTGATAGGCTTGATATTCAATCCCCTGCGAAGCACGGCCCTCAAATTCATTGCGCACTACGCCTAAGAAGGCCGCGATGCCTCCGCAAGCAGGGTCAGACACATCCGCCAGTGCCCGTTCGATGTCCAACCCGTCAGTGGTGACTTCATACCGATCCATTGCGTCTGCTCCCCATCCTCTTCATCGCCGCCGTCGATCGGCGAAAAACTCCTCACGGTATCAAAGCCCTTCCTAGCAAGTCTATCAAAAGTTTAAGCAGACGCGTTTCCTTCTGACCATTTTCGGCCGCATGCTATCTGGAGCGAACGCAAAACCTGCCAGGAATCCCGTATCCCTCCCATGCTAACCTGACCATAGAAAGCAGGCCTTACCTTATAAGCAAGGAGGACAGCCACATGCCATGGCCTTGGCCAGCAAGGCGGCTCTCTCCTACGCGAAAGACGAGTTGGGAGGTGTTCCCTCACGCGAAAGGCTCTCAAGGCATTAGATCACCAACGATTCACCATCCAGGCGACGGTGGGTGGCGCGAAGCCACCCTCCGCACGATCCTTCTTCTGGATGTTCGGCGCGCTCAAGATGGCCTTCTTCTCACCGATCATCTCTGGTTCACCTGTGGCACGACGTTCGACCGTCTTCATCTGCATCCCGGCGACCGCATTCAGTTCGACGCGCGCGTCGCGCCTTACAAAAAAGGATATCAGGGCCCGCGTGCCGAGAAAACGGGAGAAGCCTGGTGGGAAGTCGACTATCGACTAGAACGCCCAACTAAGGCCATCAAACTCCGGTAAATTTCTGCCTCGAAATCACTGCCCAGCTGTTTGAGGCCGCGGCTTTCCGCGTGCCAGCTCTTGTTTCCGCAAGGCGCCGACAGGATTCAGGCGGCAGGGGCTCGGGCCACGCTGATCGCCAACCTCCAGGCATTAGCCTCCGCTCATCGGCGGAATCACCGCAACCTCATCGTGGGGCTGAAGGACTTGATCGAGCGGTGCCCAGACATGATTCACGCTAAACATCCACTGTTCCAGCGGAGCCTGCAAATGAGGCGCTAGAACTTCGCGATAGAGGGTTTCAATCGTGGTGCCCGGGGCCACTTCCAATTCCCATCGGTCACGGTTCATACGGTCGCGTGCAAACGAGAAGAATAATAACGTCACCGACGTCAAAGGCGTCATCCCTTTCTCGATATGACCCTATCCTAGGAGGTGTATGGTTCTGCTGCCCATCTTGCCTGTCCCCTTAAGCGCGGGCGTAGGCGTCGCCCAGGTTGAGCGCGTGGCCTTGCCCTCGCCGCCCTGGCCTTATGGTCTCGGCCCCCATCTCGACGGCGACGAACGCTGGCTTAAGATCGATCTCTCCAACCAGACCCTCACCGCATACCAAGGCAGCACAGCGGTCCGCGAAATGCCCATATCCTCAGGAGTGCGCCCCCAGTGGACCACGCCCAACGGCACCTTTTGGATCTACCGCAAGATTGCGGACGATCGCATGCGAGGTTACGATCAGCGCAGTGGCGAACGCTGGGACGTGGCCCACGTGCCCTGGGCTCAATACTTCAAGGACGGCATCGCCATCCATGGGGCCTGGTGGAATCACCGCTTTGGCATCCCCAAAAGCCATGGCTGCATTCAAGTGCCCACCCGGACGTTCAATCCCCATCCAGGCAATACGCCCGACGATGCCGCCTGGCTGTACCGCTTCACCACCGTCGGCACCATGGTTAGGATTGTGGGGACCACCCCGGAGCGTTGCTTGAGCCAACCTTTGCCCTATCCGAAGGCGTCAACCGTTCTGCTGATTGGCGCCACGTTCGGCGCATCATCCAACCCGTGAATACCAAAATGGGGGGAGTAAAAATTTGCATCAGAGTCAAGAATCCGATCCCCCAATGGGGATTGATATAATGCACCAAATACAGCGGATTATCGCGCGTCGTTTCCCCGATCACACCCCGCAGCAGCGCGTAGTAGAACATGGCCGACCAAAACTGATAGCCGGGAGGCGGCGTCCGGTATCGTTCGATCCAAAAATAGCGAATGATCAAGATTACCCCAATCGCCGATCCCCAAAGCTGCTCGGGCCATCGTCCAAAACCGAACGCCGTCATTCTGCCCAGCACCTCATGGTTGAAGATGTTTCCAATGCGAACCATAAAGATGCCAAGCCCGATGCCCGGAACCATCCAGTCGATGAGGTGGTTAAAGGTCAACGGCGATTGGCGAAGTTGATACCAAAGGGCCAGCACACCAGCTCCGACGGCACCATCGTAGGCGAGGCCGCCATCCCAAATCTTCAAGGCTTGAACGGGATCCGTCCAGATCCACGCCGGATCGTTGGCCAAAACAAACACCAGGCGCGCCCCCACCACGCCGGCAATCACCGTCCAAAAGGTAATGTTGGCCAATTGGTCGGGGTCTTCTCCCAGTTCGCGACCTCGCTCGACCAGATACCAGGCGCCCCCCAAAATAGCTAGCACCATGAAAATTCCATACCAATGGACCCCAATCGGTCCGATGTGAAACGCGAACGGATTAAGCCGTGGAATCAGCATGATTTTCCCCCTCAGAACCTCCTAAAGTTCGGAAAACACCTCGTCTGCGGCGTTCAGCGTCTCTTCGATGTTCTGTACCGTATGCGCCTCGGAGACAAACATCGTTTCATACATGGAGGGCGGCATAAAAATACCACGCCTCAACATGCCATGAAAATACGTGCGATACCGTTTGTCATTGCCCGATTGCACCTCGGCGAAATTCTTCGGCGGGCGGTCCCTAAAGAAGAGGCTCATCATTCCTCCGACGGTGCTCGTGCTGACTGCAATGCCTCGTCTTCGAGCCCGCTCTCGAAGACCCTGAGCTAACATCTGCACGCGCTGCTCCAGATCCCGGTAAAAACCGTCGCCTAAAGCAGATATGGTTCGCAACTGCGCCAAACCCGCGGCCATCGCCAGGGGATTGCCGCTTAAGGTGCCAGCTTGATAAACGGAACCTAGGGGGGCTACCCAGTTCATCAAGGCCTTCGAGCCCCCGTAGGCGCCAACGGGCATGCCTGCACCGATCACCTTGGCTAACGTGACTAGGTCGGGCTCTACCCCAAAACGCCCGGCTGCCCCCTGCCATCCCACCCGAAACCCGCTCATGACCTCATCAAAGATGAGGAGGCTGCCCCACTTCGTGGTCAGCTCGCGCAAGGACTCTAAAAACCCCGGCTCCGGCCCCACGGTGCCCATGTTGCCTGCGACGGGTTCGACAATGACGGCGGCAATCTCACCCCCCTGACGCTGAAACGTCTCAGCGACTGCCTGGCGGTCGTTAAAATCCATGGTGAGCGTGAGACCCGTCATTTGACCCGGCACTCCCGCCGAATCCGGCACACCCAAGGTGGCAGCTCCCGACCCAGCTCGGACCAGCAACGAATCGTGATGGCCGTGGTAGCATCCGCTAAATTTCAGCACCAGAGAACGGCCCGTGGCGGCTCGAGCCACGCGTAGCGCAGACATCGTGGCCTCCGTGCCCGAGTTGACCAGGCGCACCATCTGAAGTCCGGGATAGGCGGCAATCAAGCATTCGGCCATTTCAACCTCGAGGCGGGTAGGCGCGCCAAAACTGGTACCATGCACCGCTTGGGTTTGAATCGCCGAAACCACGGCCGGATGCGCATGACCCAGTATCAAGGGACCATAGCTCATCACATAGTCCAGGTAGGCACGTCCTTCGTCGTCAAACAGCCGAGGGCCAAGGCCCTTGGCGGCCATAAACGGTGTGCCTCCCACCCCGCGAAAAGATCGAACGGGGCTCGACACCCCTCCCGGCATAGCCGATTGCGAGCGAGCCCACCACTGATCCTGATCCATAGACTCCCCCAATTTCGTGAATTCAGACGTTAAAGCGAAAGTTGACGACGTCGCCGTCTTGCATCACGTACTCCTTACCCTCCAGGCGCACCAGCCCAGCCTCCCTCGCCTTGGCCATGCTCCCCGAGGCCATCAAATCGTTAAAGGTCACGATTTCAGCCCGGATAAAGCCCCGTTCGATATCCGAATGAATCTTGCCCGCCGCCTCTTTGGCCCGAGTGCCGCGGGTAATCGTCCACGCCCGCACTTCGTCTTCGCCCGCCGTAAGAAACGAAATGCAGCCGAGCTTTTCATACACGGCCTCGGCCACTCGGGCCGACCCCACTTCCTTAATGCCCAGGTCTTGCATGAAGACTTGACGGTCCTCTTCGGACAGACCCTTAATCTCCTCTTCCATCTGACCGGCCATGGGCACAACCAGTGTGGCCTTTTGCTCCGCCCAGGCCATGATCGCTTCCTGGTCGGGATAGCTTTGACTTTGAAACGTGGTGTCATCCAGATTGAGCACGCAGATCATCGGCTTTAAGGTTAAGAACTGGTAACCACTCAGCCAGCGTTCTTCTTCCGGACTCAAATCCACTTGGGCGAGCCGCTTGCCGTCTTCCATGGCCGCCAACAGGCGCTTGACCAACGCGAGTTCCGCCTGACCCTCTTTGGTGGGCTTTTTGGCCTGAGCGATACGTTCGGCGCGCTTCTCCAGCAGATCCATATCCGACAACGTCAGCTCGAGCTCCATGTCGTCGATGTCTTGACTGGGGTGGGCCAAACCATCCACCTCGGAAGAAAACCCTCTAACCACGTGAACTAGCGCATCCACCGCTCGCACGTCGTGCAAAAACCGGTTGGCGCCGCCGCTTTCGCGTTGGCTCAATCCGGGTACGTCGACCACATTGAGCCACGCCGCCGTGAGCTTCTTCGGTTGATACAGGTTGGCCAGGGCCGTTAAGCGCGCATCGGGGATTGGCATCAATGCGCTATGCGAAAGCTTCTCTCCGCCGTAGGGATTCGTCGATATGCCAGCGGAGGTCAATAAATTGAAGACGGTCGTTTTCCCCGACCGTGGCAATCCGATTAACCCAACATCCATGGCCTGCAATCCTCATCCTTCGTAACGTTTGGTTTCCCGTCCATAGTAGCATTAAGCGGGCGAAAGCGCCGCCCGCTTTAATCACCTAGTCTTGGTCCGCGTTTTCCACCGGATCCTTAGAATCGTGCTTAGATTGGCCCGGCCCCACCCCGGGCACGCGGTCGGCTTGGCTGAGATCGATCCCCAATTCCCGAGCCACTTCTTCCTCGAATCGTTCGCGGCTAAGTTGTCGTAAATTTTTCGCCATGGTTCCGCCCCCTTTCGCATCTTTGCACGAAAGTAGCATCCCCGCTGGCCTAAGCCGGATACCCCGCAGTTCTTAGCAGCCAAGGAAGGACGCCTAGCCAGCGCCTAAGCGCTAAAATTCTTCCAACAACTGATCGTTTAAGAAGACTTGGACGCTTAGGTTGACGGTCGCACGCAGCATCTCGGAGACACTACAGTATTTCTCCACACTAAGATGGACCGCGCGTTTGGCTTGGGCTTCGCTCAAGTCGGGCGAATGAAGGCGATACTGTAGCATAATGTGCTCGTACACCTTAGGCTCGCGCTCACGGCGGGTGCCGTCTAAATGGATGGAAAAGTCATCCAACTGCACCCGCATCTTCTGCAGCATCAAGGCGATGTCCACACCGCTGCAGCTTCCTAGGGCCAGCAAAACCAGCTCCATCGGTCGAGGTCCCTGATTTTTTCCTCCCGATTGCAGTGGGCCGTCGATGACCACCGTATGCCCGCTCTCGGTGGAGGCCTCAAAGCAAATTCCATCTTGGTATTTCAACACGGCCTGCATGGTTCGTCCCCTCTTCCTTCGATGGCTAGTGCCTTGTTGATGTGATGGTGCTTACCGCGAAACCGCCGCTGGCATGCTCATAAACGCCGGATTGGGCTCAAACAGCGGGTGGTCTGCAATCATTTGGTCGCGTTGTTCTTCAGTGGTAAAGCAGCGTTGCCAGCGATCGCACCAACGACACCCCAGGCTAATTTCCCGTTCCGGCAGTCGTCTCGCCAGAGCGGATGCCGTGGCCGCCGCGATGCGTTGGCGCAGCCAATGGCCAAAATCGGCGTCGGGGCGAAAATAGTATTCCCGGCGCTCATCGGTTTCTCGGTTTTCAACGATCAAGCATCCTAGGCGGTAGCCGGTGAGCTCTAAATAGAGCGCCAATTGGGCCACGTGAGCGAAGAGTGGCCCCATCTGGCCTATCTGTGCAAAGCGCTCGCCGTTTACCGTTTTGAATTCGATCGCCTGCAATTCCCCCTCAACCCGCACTACCGCATCAATGCGACCGGAAACCCGGAGTTCTTCATGGCGAATGCTTTGTTCAATGGCCACGTATGGCTGCTGTTGCATCAATTCTTGTTGAAACTGGCGGTGACGACGCGAGCCTTCGTGCATGGCTTGAAGACTAACGGGATCTAAAGAACGGCCAAAACGCAGCATGTCCATCACGGCGTAGCGAAGACACATCCCCGCAAGCGATGGTGAAAACCATCGGCTAGGCTGCTTGTGGCCCGTCTTAGAGCTCATTTTGGCCAACTTTCACCCGGCTCCAAGACCACCAGTTGGATATCCGTCCCCGATAACAGATCGCCAAGCTCGCTAGGGGTCCCACTTAAGCTAGGAAAGGTGCCATAATGCATGCCGATCACCGTATCTGCCTTGAGCAAGCGGGCGGCATAGGCAGCCTCTTTGGGAGCCATGGTAAAGTGCCCCCCGATAGGCAGAAGCGCCAACTCGGGCTGATAGAGATCGTGAATCACGCTCATATCCGCGAACACATTGGTGTCGCCCGCATGATAAAAGGTAAACCCGTTTTCCAAGGTAACCACGAACCCAGCCGCCTCGCCCCCGTACACAAGACCCTTTTCGGTGGTAATTCCCGAGGAGTGGTCGGCATGCACCATCGTAACATGTATCCCCTTGAACTCGAGCGTTCCTCCCTTGTTCATGCCCACGGTGTTCTCCACCCCTTGTTCGTTGAGATAGGTGGCGATCTCAAAATTGGCCACCACCATAGCACCACTTTGCTTGGCCAACTTGGCCGCGCTGCCCATGTGGTCGAAATGGCCATGGCTAATTAAGATGAGATCGGCAGCGGACAAATTTTGATACGCAGGCGGAATTTTAGGATTGCCTTCCAACCAAGGATCCATAACGATTTGCTGTCCCGTCGGCGTCTTGATTAAAAAGGTCGCATGACCCAACCACGTAAACGTCATATTCTGACTCATTTCTCGTTCCTCCCTGATATCGAAAAATCCCCTCACTTCAGACCTGCTCCGTTAACCATTGGCCCACTTCTCCCCAGCCCCGGGCCACTCGCTGGGCGCCAGCCGCGCGCAGCACCTCCGCGCTAAAGGTATTGTGCAGCATACCCCATGCACTCGTCCCTGCTGCCCGCCCTGAGCGCATGTCATAGGGGCTATCCCCAATGTAGAGAGCGCGAGCGGGCTCCGTGGCAAGGCGGGCTAGACCCAATTCTACCGGCTCCGGTCCCGGCTTATGGCTCTCAGTGTCTTCCCGGGCAACGACCGTCTCGAAATATCGGCTGAGTCCGAACAGTTCCAAGCCGTGCAGAGACATGTTGCGCCGCTTCGAAGTCACAATCGCCAGTTTCACCCGGTGGGCCAACAGCCAGTCCAGCACCAGGACCACACCCGGGACGAGTCGCACCAAGCGATCGTGCTCGCGCTGATTGTGGTCGAGATATTGCTGACAAAGCTCTGCAAATCGCGCTTCATCCAAATCTGGGGCTAGTGCTCTAAGGCTGTCTTCCAAGGGCCTGCCAAAGTTTCTTAGCAGAACTTGGTCCTCGGGAACGGATCCGAGCACCCTTTGAGTGGCATGGCGCAGGCTTGCCAAGATCAGCGGAGTCGTGTCTAAGATAGTCCCGTCAAGGTCACATAACACGGCATCAAACGGAAAGTTCATCGGTCCCACCACATAAGATAGCTCGACTCGTCCAAATCGCCCGTTCCGCCATCGTAATGATCTTTAAGGACCACCGCGGCTCGCTCCCCTAGAGGTATCTTTTGTTGCACTTGGCGGGCCAAGGCCACGGCTAAATTCAAGTCTTTAAGGCGGTTTTCCACGGAAAATCCTGGGGAAAAGTCTTGTCTGCGGTTGCGATCCAAGATCTTTTGCAACTCAAACGACTGGGCCGTACCGTTGGGCAGAACGTCTTCGATGGCCGCCAGCGTCAATCCTGCCCGAAGCCCCAGGCGAAGTCCTTCGGCTCCCGCCATCAGGTTCAGACAACCGACCAAATTGGAAACCAGCTTCATGGTCTGGCCTTGGCCCACCTCGCCTACGTGAACCACGCGTTGGGCCATTCTTTGCAAAAGGGGCGTAATCTGCTCAAGCGTCAACGCCTCAGCACCTACCATAATCGTCAGCGTCGCGTTCCTTGCCCCCACATCACCGCCGGTAACCGGTGCATCACACCACTGGACCCCCCGCTCTCGCGCCGAGGACCAAAGCCTACGGGTTAACTCGGGAGACACGGTCGAATGATCCACCACCACCCCGCCCTCGGCCATCCCGGCCAGGACGCCGTCTTCCCCTAACGCCACCGCCTCTAGGGCCTGATCATTGCTAACCATGAGAAAACAAATCTGGCTTCCTTGAGCCGCCTCGCGGGGCACCTTGGCCACTTTAGCTCCCATTGCCGCCAAGGGCTCGGTACGAACGAGGCTGCGGTTGTACACCACGAAGCGCTCATCACCACGCATTACGTTCTTAGCCATGGCCTGGCCCATGATGCCAAGACCCACGAACCCTACCTGTTCGATCAGCAATCTCGCCTCCTGAGATTATCTTACCAGTTTTGTGGAAGCCTCAAGCTACCAAATCGCCACGTCTCTCGGCCAAGGAGCTAAAGATGAAAACAGGGTGAGCGCTTTCGGTCTTGGTGCCTCCGTCAAGCATTTCCTTTCTGAGGGGTGCCCTACTCGATCCCCATGCTCTATCCCATCTTCGCATCTTCGCATCTTCCATCAAGGATAGAGGTCGCTGCTCTGGGTCAAACTAGCCTCGCACCCGCAGCTTGGCGAAGGGAGAAATGCGTCATGCCATCCGAACTAGAGGTCCGTTGCACCGTGAGCAATTGCTATTTTTGGCAGCTGGAAAACTTTTGTGGTGCGGATCAAATCTTGATCACCTCCGACCATGAGGTGTCCCAGGCGACTCAAAATATGCAAAGTTCCGGGATAAGCGCCATGGTCGAAACCCCGGTGGCTGCCAGTCGCGTCACGTGCTGTCAGACCTTTCAACCGGCATAAAAAGGGGACCGGTGACCCGGTCCCCCTTCCCCAGGCTCAGCGGTGCGCTATAGCCGCCAGTCTCTGTTTGGCCAGGGCTATTTGACGTTTGACCGAATCGGGGGCCGTGCCTAACGACTGCCTTCGAGCTTCCACTAAATAGGGCGGCGACAGGGTCTCAATCTCGCCTCGGCTGACCCCGGGCAAATGGCTTTTTAGCTCCTCGTCGCTAATCTCAGCAAAACTGCGTCCACTGCCTTCCAGCTTGCCCACCACCAGGCCCACATGATGATACGCCTCGCGAAACGGCATTCCCCGTTTGACCAGCAAGTCGGCAATGTCCGTCGCTCCCGTGTAGTCACGCCCTAAGCGGTGCGAAATGCGCTCCCGGTCGATTACCAGCGTCTCCAGCATGCCTCTTGCCACCGGCAACAGGGCGGATAGAGTGTCTACGGTATCGAACACCGCCTCTTTGTCCTCTTGCATATCCGAATGGTAGGCCAAGGGCAAGCCCTTCATGACCGTCAAGAGCGCCATGAGATTTCCCGTGAGCCGACCGCTCTTGCCGCGCATGAGTTCCGCGACATCAGGATTCTTTTTCTGGGGCATCATCGAGGAACCGGTCGCATAGGCGTCGTCCATATGAATATACCCAAACTCCTGGCTAGACCAAAGAATCAATTCTTCGCCTAAGCGACTGAGATGGGTAGCCAGGATGGCCGTGAGCGCCAAGAACTCGAGCAAGAAGTCGCGATCCGACACGGCATCGAGCGAATTGCGATAGACCGTGTGAAAGCCGAGCAACTCCGCCGTATACTCAGGATCGGTGGGATAGGGCGTCCCCGCCAACGCTCCGGCACCGAGCGGCGATGCATCCAAACGGCCAAGCCAGTCGTCAAGCCTTCCCAAATCTCGTTCTAACATCGCTTCATAGGCCATCCAGTGATGGGCCAATAGCACGGGTTGAGCCGCCTGCAAATGGGTATATCCCGGAATGATGACATCCCCATCCGACTCGGCCCGACCAATGAGAGCCCCTCCCAGGGCGAGAAGATCGTGCTGTAGGCTGGCGCCGACATCGCGCATATACAGGTGGATATCGAGCGCCACCTGATCATTTCGGCTGCGCGCAGTATGCAACTTGCCCGCCACCGCTCCAATGATTTGGTAGAGATGGCCTTCCACATTCATGTGTACATCTTCCCAATCCAGGCGTGGCTCAAGCGTGCCTTGCTTCCATGCCTCGAGCACTTGGTCAAGACCGCTTTCGATGAGCAATCCCTCTTCGCCAGACAAA
>JAKAAL010000072.1 GCA_021802375.1 Bacillota bacterium
CAAAGTCCGTCAATTGGCGGTAATCATTCCAAAAGGACCCTCCAGCAGTGGAATGGACCCCATGGCCAAAATGGCTGAAAAAATCCCGTCTAAGACTGCCCATATCAATTGCTGCCATACGGGCGCTTGCAACAAGCCCGCCCCCTGCATCACATCGAGCCCGAGCAAGGTCACCATGTTGGCGATTCCCACCATCACCCCAGCGCGAATGATGTCATATCGTTGGGACAGACGGCTGACTCCAAACACTCCCGCAATGCCGCCAAAAAACGATACCAACGCGACGTTCAAATCTGCCCCAATCAGCGTGGCGATGGATAACGAAAGCAGTCCCGTGACCACCAAACCCAATCCGGTATCAACCAAAGTGCTGACCATGATTGCCGCCGTCGGTACAATGAGGTAGTTCAGGGCTGAAAATCCCGCCATTGTGTCTGCGGCAAGCACCGCGACCACCAAAATCACGCCCGTAATAAGCGCCACCGACTGCGATTCAGCTTGTCGGCGACGAAGAAACCACAGATAGCCAGCCACCAACGCCACAATGACAGCGGAAAAAAGAGCCGACCCGATAATAGGGCCAGGATTAAATCCTTGATCCAGAAGGCCCAATTCGCGCAGCACATTCACATCGGTAGCCGTCACAACCTGACCAGCTTGCAAAACTTGTTCGCCTTTTAGAATTTTAACTACGGGAACCCGTGCCATAGCAACCTGTCGCTGTGCCGTGGTATCGGCTTGGTTGGGGAACGAGTTGGGTGTGATAAGACTCTGGGACAAATCCGTCAAGAAAAGCCGCAGTCCCGGGTCGGCCTCTTCTTGGAGAACCAACTGCGCCACAAAGCCTTTAGCTTCATCCACCCCCACCGCATTGTCCCGCACTCCGTTATCGTTGCCCATTACTGAAGCCAGGATCACCGTGGAGTCCTGCTGCAACTGTGCCAAAGTGGCCGTTGGCAACGATAGGACTTCGCCCCACACGGCATCGGGCAGCGCAATAGGTATCGCACGCGCTGCCGCCGCCTCTCTTAGAGGCATGGGAGCCGCTGAATCCTGCGCCAACACCAACAGCAGGGAAAAGTCATGCAAAACTTTTTGCTTCTGAGTTTGTAAGATACTGTTATTCGTGGCATACACTTCGGGCACCGACGCCGCGGCTTGCTGACGCGCTTTGGCGGTCGCACCCCAATCAATGACCCCGTACGGCGCCACGACGTTGCGCGGTGCTAAATCGCCAACTGCTACATCGATGCGCTGGGCAAACAGCGTGGTGGTAAAAATCGCGGTCAAAAAAACCCAAATGACTGCGGCTATGGCTATCTGGCGCACCTGCCAAGCATTGTCATAATTCGATTTCTTCCGCCACTCACGCCACCATTTACGGCCTTTTAGAATGGTGTTCATCGGCCTCCTCTTCCCGTTCCTGCAAAGATGCTTCATACCGTTGGAATGCTTCGATGATGTGCGCCACCAAAGGATGTCGAATCACATCACGAACACTAAAGCGAATGACTGCAATGCCGCCGACCCCTTCCACGATATGAGATGCGGCATGCAGGCCAGAGCGTTGTCCGCGGGCCAAATCCACTTGCGTTACATCGCCCGTGACAACCATTTTGGACCCATAGCCAATGCGGGTCAAAAACATTTTCATTTGCTCATACGTCGTATTTTGAGCCTCGTCCAAAATAATGAAGCTGTTGCTGAGAGTCCGGCCCCGCATGTATGCTAAGGGAGCAATTTCAATCAACTGTTTCTCGCGATATCTATCGACCGCTTCCGACCCTAAAAATTCAAACAGCGCGTCATAGAGAGGACGCAAGTAAGGATCCACTTTACTTTCCAGATCTCCTGGCAAAAAGCCTAACTTTTCGCCCGCTTCGACCGCGGGCCGCGTCAAGATAATCCGTTCCACTTCATGGGCTTTTAACGCTTGGACCGCCATAGCCATGGCAATGTACGTCTTTCCGGTGCCAGCCGGCCCAATTCCAAAAATTAATGAATTGTGGCGAATCGCCTCAACATATTCTTGCTGCCCTAAGGTTTTTGGCCGCACCACCCGTCCTTGCGTCGTGGTATAAAGCGCTTCAGTCACCAGGTGCAAAAACTGTCTCTCTTTTCCTTCGCGCACCGCCAGCAAGGCTGTATCCACCGTGTCACGGCGCACCGGCTGTCCCGAAGCGACCCATTGGGCCAACAGATCCAACACTTCCCTGGTTAAACGCTGCGCATCATCTGTCCCCTGGATTGCAATAACGTTGCCGCGCGCAGTCAACTTGACCGCCAACGCATGTTCTATCACTTTAAGATGCTCGTCGCCACGACCAGCGACAGCCGATGACGCTTGATTATCTGTAACCACCCATTGGGAAAGCGGCAATCCGTGTCCCCCTTTTTTAGTTCGGATCTTTAGGAACAGCAATATTTTGGTTCACTATCCAGATTACGGTGACCCATACGCCTTTTGCCGTCCACCGCACTCGTCGCGTCTTATGCCTTATAGGCCCTAGTTTCTCCACTGAGCGAGCCAATTCATCCGTCGCTCGCGTTGTGGCTTGGGCCAAAGCATTTTTAGCCGACAGCCGATAAAAGCTGGTTGTGGTTTCATTATATACTATCTTAAGCATTTTCATGGGAAGGTTGACACCTTTGAACCGCAGTGGGTGCACGAATCGGTGCTCCACATAATGTGCAAACGGAATGGCTCCATATCCTGCGTATTGCCAGGGCGCCAAATCCTGCACCCAGATAAACTGCTGCACAAATCGCTTGCCCGTCAGTTTTCGGTCGGGTTGGCGAAAAGGCTGAAATACCGTTCGCACATGCCCTACATCAGCCCAAACATCTCCTTCGGCTGGCGTACTTATGGTCTCTTCGCGGGGGGCATTGCTTCCCTCCGCAGGTAGCGGCATGGGAGCCGACACGGCGCCTCGAATTAAAGTTTGCCCGACTTTGACAGTATCTCCGACCCTAACTTCAGGATCGCCCATATAAACCAAAATTTTTGTAATGCGTCCTGGGGCGTTGGCCACCATCTTGGCATAAATGTGGGGATGGGGGCGGGGAACCAGCACAACCACTTGAATACTGGCGACGACGCCTTCAATGGTGATTCCTATCCAGGAGTACTGCGGCAGTGCCTTGGCCATCGCAGCCCTAATCTTCGGCAAGTCTAGTTGTTTGCGCAGGATGCCCACTTTTAACCCGCTGTCCTGGGCCACCGTAATGATTTGCTGGCGTGCTGCCTGAGGCAAATTTGGCGTTATCGCATCAATTACCCACACCCGCGAGAGAGTGTATATGACCAACACTACCGCGGTTAAAAATCCTACCCATAAGAAAGGTCGATGCCGCGATCTGTCCCATTCAATAGGGAAGCCTCCCTTATTTAAGAGGGCCAACGCAAGATCATGGCTTTGGCCATATTCCAGCATGGCCGGCACTGCAGACAATGTAGCATAAAAAGTGTATTTATCCTCGCTTTTGCTTAGTCCCCACAAGCGAAATCCCATGGCTGCCAGATGTGAAATCAGGGACTCCACATTCGGGCCCGCCGCCGCCACCTTGACCCAACCGAGAAACAGCCGGTACACCAGATCACCCATGTCGTCCCTCCTGGAAAGACAATGATCGCACCGTGCCAGTCAAGAGAATCTCGTTGCGGTCTATCCACCCGACCACCAATTGCTCACCAAAAACCACAAGATACCCGCCTGCAACCCGAATCAACACCCGTTGCGCGTCATAGGTTTCAATACCCAAATGATTTTCCAGACGCAGTTGCAGATGTCCAATGACTTCAATGCGGGGCACATTGACCAAGACTTCCGGCGGTATGCCTAGCATCCCTGATATTCGACCCAAGGTGCGCCCTTTATTCATAGCATCCTCCCTCGTTGCCTCGTCTCTAATTTTCATCGTATGCAAGGCTTGGTCACTCAATGATCAGACAAATCCCACTCGAGAAGAGGGAACCGGCTGTATGATGTCGAATGCTCTATTCAACCGTTTCGTCTGTGGGGGGTTGTTATGAATATTGCAGAGCGATATCCGGCCCAAGCCGCTCCTAAAGTAGGGGTGGCCAAAATAACCACCACGCGCCAATGTTGGATGCAGTGTCGCTTTTGTGACTTTAGTCAATTTGCGCCACTGGTGTTTGGGGCAGATATTGACCCTTGTTTATCTCTCTCCAAAGCAGAAACACAGCTCAAAAGACTAAACCCCGCAGTCAAACTGCTTAAAATTCGCGGAGGACTCTCATTTCGTGAACCTTTTAGCTATTTTCGAGCTTTGGTCAAAACTGCTTCCAAAATGTTTTCTGGTCCCATTCAAGCATTTTCTCCCATTGAGCTTTATCAATGGCACCGCATCGAACAGCGGCCTATACGCGACCTGTTGGCTGAGCTGCGGTGGGCTGGGGCCACCCAGTTAGGCCCCGGAGGCGGGGAATCTTTGGTTCAGCCATGGCGGGACCGTCTCTCTCCCAACCGTCTAGACGCAGAGGCTTGGTTGTCTTTAGCAAGCTTGGGGTGGGAAACCGGAATGCCTCCTAGTGCCATGATCTTGGCCGGACGGTGGCTTGCGAAAGAAGATCTGGCCCAGCATTTGCATTTGTTAACCACCCAATCCTGGCACCATCTTGAAGTGAAAATTATGCGCCCCGTCACCCTGCATCCTGAACTGGAGCCGATCCATTTGATTGCCTTATGTCGTCTCGTCTCCGAGATTAAAGAGAAAATGCCCGATACCCCGCTCTACGTAAACGACCCCTCCTACCCATTAACGGACGATGCATATCTGTTGCTGACACGAGCCGGGGCGGACGGGTTTTATACCACATTGGAGGACATTGAACCGTGAATGAGGCGTTGCTGTGGATACCCACCCTGGATCTGTCGTCTGTGCCCGCGCCGTATCATGAGGCATCGGCCAAGATGTTTTTAGCGGCTCACCACGGACGCGGGCATATCATCAGCCCCGACCCGCTGGTTATTCGCGTTCCTTCGCTTGCGCTCACAAGTCCCCGCCCGGGGTTTGCTTGCCATCTCATCTCCCAGAGCCCGATTCCCGATGGCCCGTTGGAACTGATCGATGTAACCATTGCGTGTCCCCGTGGAGTGCAAGATCCCCATCTCGCGCGCCTGGACCAAATATTCAAGAAGGGGCCCGTTAGACGCGTGATTTTGACACGTCAAGGCCCCGAACAGACCCTTAACGTCATTGCGCAAGCGTTGGAAACCTTATTGGATACTTTCCCTGAAATCCTCATAGCCATTGACGTCAATTCGTTTGGCTGGGATGCCGTCTCGCATTTTGCCGCAGAATATCCCCCAATCCTCCTGGATGGCATAGCAGACTCTGAATTGTGGCGTTTGATGGACTTAGCCCAAGTACTTCAACGGCCAGTATGGCTCGACGATTTCAGCCATCATCCCAAACCGGTTCCCGAATTGCCACAATATAAGATATTTGAGCCGCCTCCTGTGGATGTGCACCGCATCCCATTTTCCAGCAGATTTCGATAGCACAAGGGGGTAACCAATTTGAGTGAGCTGGAAATTTTATCTACAAGGGAAGCCAAAGCCTTTATTTGCCAAGGAGTGGCCATTGTCGACGTGCGCAGTCTTCGCTCCTATTGCCAAGGGCATATTGTGGGATCGCTGTCACTGCCCGGCGGGCGTTATCAGCTCTCCCTTATGGCCGCACAAAAAGAGTTGGCGGATCGCCGAGCCCTACTTATCGCCGATACGCCCACCACCGCCTATGAATCGGCCGAAGAGCTGAGTAGCGCCCGGGTCGCTGTGGTGGGAGCCTGGGTCACGTCAAGCGAAGGTTTCCAGCATGCAGGCCTGCGGACCAAATTTTTAACTGGCCTCAAACGGGCACACATCCCGTCATATCTGGCAGCGCATCCTGACATCGTAGTTTTTGATATACGAGAACGTCATGAGAGCGATCAATTCCCCTTGCCGTGGCTTTGCCATTCTTCGCCGCTTTCCAGCTGGCCTCGGTCTCTACCCGCTGTCGACTCCGACGATGCCCTGCTGCTGTTCGCAGACGATGCGCACAGGCCTTTGTGGGCCGCATGGGCTCTGCTGCAATGGGGTTTTCAAAACATCGCCTATATTAAGGAGCACTGAGCGCAACTGCCCGGACCACAGCCGGGTCAGGCACAACAATCGCGAAGGAAGGGCCGAATCGACCCGTGCGCTGATTGAACCAGATGCCCTGCGAGGGCCCGTCCAGTATCACCAGCCAAGGAGTGCCCCGTTGTCCTACCACCACCATGGTTGCCTCTCTCGGCGAGGGCCAAGGAAGCATTTTGCTCCATTGTGGACGAGTGCCCCGGTAGGATACAAGTCCCTGCACCGTCAATCCCCATAGCGGCCATCCAGGCAAAATAGCCAAAACCGCTCGGCGCACACCAGAAAATGAGTAGCGCATGGAATGACGGGCATTCTCGTGGGCGATCCATTGCCCAAATCCTCGCTGTCCACTGGCATAAGGGATGATGGCGGTGCCCCGCGCAAATCCTACGGTGCCGGCGGGAGCCCCGCCAGAAAATATTGGGTAGGATGGCCCATGGGCCGTGAGACCTATGATATAAGCACGGTGCGGATCTACCACAAAGGCGGACGGCATTCCCATAGGGCCCACAACCAGGGTGACAATTCCTTGAGGCAAAGACCGTCTCACCTTCTGCCAGCGGTTTTTTTCAAATCGCCAAACTTGGGCATGCGACGCTGAGGGAGTTTGGACTACAGCATAGAGTGCGCTCGACAACCAACGGATCGATAAAGCATCGTACGGAGCGGGCAACTGCGCATAAGGTCGCACTTGTTGAGACCTTGTGATAGCAACGATATGGTGGCCTAGGGTAACCAAAATCTGGTGACTAGGGCCCGAAGTGACAATTTGGGTTTGGGCTACCAAACCTAATCTGCCCAGCTTGATGGGCCCCTCCTCGGGGTTTCCGGCCGCTGAGTAATGCCTCGCCCATAACCATTCGGCGCCCTTAGAGCCGGGCGTCGCATAGAAAACGAACAAACTTTGGGGCTGAACCGACACCGAGCCACATCCCGCAATGGTCAAGATCAAACATAACAATAAGAAGCCTTTTGCCGCCCGACGACGGCAAAAGGCCTTAAATACGGTGCTGTTCATACCAACGAAGACAGTTCTGCTTTCACCAATTCGGAGACTTGGCGTCCATCAGCCCGCCCGCGAGTTTTGGGCGCCAACCAAGCCATCACCTTGCCCATATCTTTAGGACCGGTTGCAGACACAGAAGACACAGCTTGCGAGACCAACACCCGCAATTCATCCGCAGTCAGAGGAGTTGGCAAATACTGGGACAGCAATTCCATCTCATGATGCAATCTGTCTATCAAGTCCTGGCGCCCACTTCGCTCAAAGTCAGGCAAGGCATCACGACGTTCTTTGAGTTCTTTGGCAATGACCCCTAATATGCCATCGTCGTCCAAGGTAATGCGTTCGCTGCGGGTTTCGGCGGCCAATATGGCCGCCTTGATACCCCGAATAACAGTAAGGCGGGCTTGATCCTTAGCCCGCATCGCTCCCTTGAGGTCTTCACTCAATTGTTCTCGCAGAGACACAAGAGACCTCCTTACTTTACGCGCTTTTTTCTTGCGGCCTCAGATTTTTTCTTACGTCGCACACTGGGTTTTTCATAATGCTCGTGGCGTCGGGCCTCCGCGAGCACCCCAGCCTTTTGAATTTGGCGCTTGAAGCGACGGAGCGCGCTTTCCAAACTCTCATTTTTGCCAACCTTGACTTCTGACATTGTCTCCCTCCCCTCCACCCGAACGGGTCGGGGTAAGCTTCCCTCTATTATACGGGGCTAAAGGAAACTGTGTCAAACTGTCCTAAGGCGCGGCAAACCGTTACCAGGGGCGATACAAATGCCCGTACTTGGTGACACATTCCTTGCATAATGTGCTTTCTAAAAACCCCGACGCCAAGGAGGCCGAATGACGTTTAACCACAGGTTTATGACAAATATCGCAAAATTTAAGTTCGATTAATTTACCCACCCTAGGTCCTCCTTCCATGACCCTAGGATGACCACCAATGGGATTCGTCAGTCTAGCATTGTTGACCAAAAGTGGAAGTCTAACCTGTGAGGCCACCCAGTGCATTCAAGAGTGCCAAAATCGTTACCGTAGCAAAGGCACCAGCGTTTTCAGCACGAAACACATGGTTGCCCAACGATGCCGAAATGAACCCCGCGCTGGTTAAAGCCTCTTTATCGCTTGGCGCCAATCCTCCCTCGGGACCGACCACCAAAGCAATCCGATGCGTTTGTTGCACTGTTTGAACCAACAAAGCCTCGGATATCAGAGGCGAATAAGGGTCCAACATAATGCCCACCGCATCCGCAGGCAATGCGATGGCTTGCACCGTTTGCAGAGCATGAATTTTAGGTACCTTTGCGCCCAGGCACTGTTCGGTGGCCTCTTTAGCAATCGTTGTCCACCGTTGCATTTTGTTAGGCGATATGCTGCGCACCTGGGAACGCTCCGTCACGATAGGAAAGAATTCGGCCACTCCAGCTTCAGTGGCCCGCTCAACCACCTCGGAGAAATGATCTTGTTTCAACAGCGATTGATACAACGCAATATCAGCCGCCAGTGGCAAAACAGCCGGCAGCGGGCGCAACAAACGCACCGTACCGCTTTCGGTCAATTGGCCCTCAAAAACTTCTTGGGCCACTTTGATCTCTACCGAATCCCCTTTATTGCGACGCATTACCCGCCCTAGGTAGTGCTGCTGGTCGTCGTTGAGCAACACCAGGTCACCGTGACGCTGATCATCTTCGCACACCAAACGGATCATCGGGTTGCCTCCAGCGCCACCCAGCCCTCCCGCCGCTCTATCCAAGCCACCTGGTAGAACGTAGGGCCCAATGCGGCTAAAACTTCTTCTAGCCGATCGTCAACAATTCCCGACAACACCAAACGCGCTGTGGGAGTTGCATATTGGATTACATGGCTCCATTCTGCGACAATAATTTCTGTAATCAAGTTCATGACAATCAAGTCAAACGTCTGGAGCTCGACTTGGCTCAACGTCCCACTAACCACCTCGACTGTCACCCCATTTCGCCTGATGTTGCTGGCCAAGGCTGTTAAGGCCACGGGATCGGGCTCGACTGCCACCACCTTTGCCGCTCCTGCCTTGGCTGCTGCAATCGCCAGCACGCCAGAGCCTGACCCTAGGTCCAACACGCGCTGGCCCAGCACCGGGTGCACTAGTATCCGTTGGAGACACATCTGAGTCGTGGCATGAGTCCCGGTACCAAAGGCCATGCCGGGGTCCAGCCAAATGGTGCGCTGTTCGGGAAACGGCGAGGCAAGATGCCAAGCAGGCATAATGACACGGTCGGACACGACGATCGGAACGTAATACTGCTTCCAATTGCTTTCCCAATCCTCGGCCTTCACCGCGGCAAAAGACGCTTGTGCTCCAAATCGCGCGAGAATCGCCTCCTGACGCCATTCCCACCTGTCATCAGAAAGAAAATAAGCTCGCACAAAGGGTTCCCCAGCTGGCAGACGAATATCAGCAAACGGGCTGTCGACAACCAGCCCGTCTTCCCATTGAAGCCCATCAGCACCAATCCCATACAAAAAATCCTGCGCCTCTTCCAGTGCCTTTGGATCGGCCACCAGGATGGTGACTTCCCAATACGACAACGGGGGCATATTAGCGGCCCAAGGCATCTTTGACCTTGCGTAAAATGCTTTTATCTTCCGGCAGCACGTTTTCCTGCCGCATTTCGGCCCACATATGCAACACTTCACGTTCGCGATGGTTGAGGTGCGTCGGTACGGTGACCTGGACCCTGACGTTAAGCGACCCTCGGCTTGCCATATTCCCGAGTCTAGGCAATCCCTGGCGTGCCATTTTGAACACAGTGCCGGTTTGGGTGCCGGGGGGAATATGCAATGGCTCCTCGCCCTTTAACCCTTGAACCGTGATGTCGGCGCCCAGGGCTGCTTGAGCAAATCCGATCGGCACATCGCACCACAAATCGTCTCCCTCGCGACTAAATTTGTCGCTCTCTTTCACGTGAATGAAGACAATCAGATCGCCGGCCGGACCACCCCTCTGACCCGCACCGCCTTCACCACTGACCCGCAACCGTGTCCCCTCGTCCACCCCTGGGGGAACTTGCACGGTAAGGCGCTTTTCGGCTCGGATTTGGCCTCGCCCACCGCACTGAGTACAGGGATGCGGGACGTAGCGACCAGTCCCGCGACACCGCGAACAGGTTTCCACTTGCCGAATGCGTCCCAAAAAACTTTCCCGAATACGTTCGACCTGGCCAGTCCCGCGGCATTGCGGACACGTCTCAAGACGGGTGCCAGGCTCAGCTTGGTTGCCATGGCAATGAGGACAAATCTCATCTCGCACCAAGCGCACTTCTTGCTCGACGCCGTCTACCACGTCTTCAAGCTCGATCGTCAAGTCGTAACGAAGGTCCGGTCCCCGTTCTGGTCCCGACCGCCGAGACTGAGTGGCACCGCCGAAAAACATATCAAAAATATCTCCAAACCCGCTAAAACCAAAATCAGCTCCCCCGGCAGGGCCAGCTCCCGCCGCCTGATGGCCGAATTGGTCATATCGAGCCCGTTTTTCTGGGTCCGATAACACTTGATAGGCTTCGTTAAGCTCTTTGAATTGTTCCTCGGCTTGGGTATTGCCAGGATTGGCATCTGGGTGATATTTTGCCGCAAGACGTCGAAATTGTTTTTTGATTTCGTCCGGGGAAGCCCCGCGGCTCACTCCCAGCACCTCATAATAATCCCGCTTCGCCATGAACGA
>JAKAAL010000073.1 GCA_021802375.1 Bacillota bacterium
TTTGACCAACGCCTCGACGTCCGCAAGCCATGCGGACGCGGTCAGTCCTTCGAGCAGCGGAAGCGCTTCCTCGGGCGCGCTCCCCGACATCGCCGCCAGGCGCTCGCGAGCATCCTCAAAACGACGCTCGCCCCAATCGAGAGTGGCCTGGACCAGCGGCACCCGCCAGTCCTCCAGGGCCGCCCGTCCGACATCCGCCACAGAGGCCCTCAACCGCCGAGTAGCATCAGCTAGGGATTCCGACGTTCCCCCGCGTCGCGAGATACGCGCGCTTAACGAAGATACAGGATAGCCAAATTCCATCAAGCTTCCCTCGATTTGCGGCCAAATCCTCCCACCAAAACGAACCACCGGCGAAACGGGGAAAAGCCGAACCTCCTCTTCGGGATCGGATGTCTGCACCGTCATGCAGAAGGCCTGCAGGTTGTCCGAACCCAGGGCTTGGAACACGTCCGCCCGGTCCATGACGGTAAACTCTTCGCCCCCATCCAGGAAAAACACCCAGGGAGTCCCCACGAGCCCCATGAGTTCGTTCCTCAGTGACGCAAAGCTCCCCCAGAACGGCAAACGCGCGACCTCGGCAGGCACGCCCTCAAAATCTTCGACACCATAGGGAGAGAGCAGATCTGGAAGGAGAATCAAGACCCGGTCGGCAAGGTTCAAAGCGGAGTACACCGCGCGTTCAATATCCTGAACCGCGTGGGGCCACCCGTTGACAACCGCGGTGATTTGGGCGCTCTTTCGGTTTTCTTGGGTCCACATCGGGTGTCACTCACTTCGTCGAGCATTTTCTCTCGTTTTCCCGAGAAATCGACCCTTTTCCTCTTTTTCAGCGCCAGAATCGTCCCAGCAAGCGGTCGCTGATCCATCGCACCAACAGGCGGGACACCCGTTCGCGAATGGCGGGAATGGTGAACAGGATGCCCAGCACGCCAGTCAACGGACCCGGCGTAATCATGAACGCCATGGCCGTGAGAAGAATGGCTCCCTCGCCCAAGCGATGGACCGGGAACCCCTCCCGCCCCCATTCCTCGCGCACGAGTCCCCACCAACTGCGCCAGCTCCGACGGGCCAAATAGGCTCCCACCAACGAAGAGAGTACTGTGAGGGCAATGGTGATACCCCACCCGAGAAAGTGCGCCAGAACGAAAATCAGCACCAGCTCGACCAGCGGCACCAGCAAAAAGGCTAAAAACATGCGCTTCAGCACTGCGTCCTCCTAGGTGGTCACGGGCGGCACCGGGGTCGGTCGCCCTGGCAGTCCATTCCAAAGCCACCAAGCGATGAGCGCCGTACAGAACGACGCAACCACCAGCGGCGCATATGCCCAATGGCTGAACAAGAATCCACCCGGCAGGGGAGCCAGGGCACCGGCCAACTCGGTCACGAGGTTGAAGAGTCCGTAGGCCGTCCCGGTCTCGCCCGGTCGCGCCACACGGCCCACAGCTACCCCCTGCAGTCCTCGCGATCCTTCACCCATTCCGCGCATCAGTCCCGAGAAGATGCCCCAGCCAATGGACTCCGGCGCCCATAAGAGCGCCATCCATCCCACCACCAAGAGTCCCAGCCCGGCGCCCAGCGCACGGGGAAGACTCAAGCGCTCGCCGATGCGGCCCCAAAAGGGACCGGTCAAAGTCGCTGCCAGAATCGCGATCGAGCCCAGTACCCCAATTGTTTCAACCGACAAGTGTCCCACACTTTTCCAATAGGGTACCACAAATGGCCACGCGATACCCTGGACCGACGCCAAGACGGCCGAAAAGATCATCCACTGGAAAAAGCGCGGGCGCGTGCGCGGACGCCACTCGATCTGTCGCCGCGTTCGCACCTCTGCCGGATGCGGCTTGATCCGCATCATGACCAACGTCGAAATTCCATAGAGTATGCCTGACAGCACGAAAACCAATTGATAGGAATAGTGCGAGGCCAAATAGCCGCCCAGCGTGGGACCGAGAACCATGCCGGCGCCGAACACGCTCATCACCACGTTGTACGCGGTTGAGAGATGTTTCGCCGGGGCTTCGGAGACAATCACCGCTTGCATGGCCGGGGTTGAAAAAGCCGAACCAAAGTACAGCACGACACCCGGGATAAGCCATTCCCAGTGTGGCGCCGCGGCAAACAGAAAGGGAACGGGAATCGCCACAATCCATCCCCAGAGAAGGATGGTGCGGCGGTCTACGCGGTCGGAAAGCCACCCCCCCGGAAGAACCACCAATGCCGTGATGATGCCGGCAACGGTCGTCAGAAGTCCGACAACCACCGGTCCGCCGCCCAGCTTTTCGATATAGAGGGGAAAGAGCAGCCCGTACAGGCCAAAACCCAGTCCCCACAAGCCCTGTGCGAAGGTCATCCACCACAAGTCACGGGTCATTCCGAGTCGCCGCATCAACGCAAGAACCACGCTCCTCCGGCCATTGAGGCCAAAATCACCCATACAGCAGGCACCTTCAACCAATACATCGCGACAAATCCTCCGGCAAAAAACACCGCCGGCAACACCCACCGATCCTTCGGAAAGGACGTCGGTATCAGCTCAATGATCAAGAGCAGCAACAGCACAATGACAATCGGCTTGACGCCGCGAATCAACCCGGCAATATAAGGGTTGGACCGATAGATGAGAAGCACGCGGTAAAGACCCAGCATCAACACCAACGACGGCAAGACCACTCCCACAAGGGCGGAGACCGCCCCGACCGGCCCCCCCACCTGATAGCCGATGGTGGCCGCCAGCTTCGTGGCGATAGGTCCGGGCAGGGCATTGCCGACTGCCAGCATTTCCGCAAACTGTTGGTTCGTCATCCAATGGTTTCCATCCACCGTGACCACCTGGATGAGGGAAATAGAGCCCGGCCCACCTCCATACCCTAAAATTCCGACTTTGAAAAACCCCCAAAACAAGGACAGCCACGTCTGCATCGTCAAACCTCCCCACAAGATTCCCAGACAAGTTCTCGCCTGGCCGTGAGGATTCCTCTTTCCACATCCTTACGCCAGGACACGGAGGAATAGACATGCCAGCCTGGCCCGATCCGGCCGACTGGTCATGAGAAAAAATTTAGGAGAGTACTTCTGCGCTGATGCGGGTCAATGCCTCACGGTCGCTGGCGGAAAGGCGCCATCCCATGGCTCCGGCGTTTTGAGCCGCTTGGCTCACGCGCGTCGCGCCAGGAATGGCCATCACACCATCCCCGGGGTAGGTGATAATCCAATTCAGGGCGATTTGTGCCGGGCTGACCTGGTATTGTGCGGACAGCTCCGCGAGCGCGTTGATGAGAGGCCGCGTCTTCTCGAGGGACTGCGGCTTGAAATGCGGATCCAATCGGCGCATGCCGGTAGGCTTGGCGTCGCCGCTGTGGAACTTTGCGGTCAAAAGTCCTTGTGCCAAGGGAGAATAGGCGATGATGCTGATCCCCAAGTCCTGGGCGGCTGCCATGACGCCGTTGGTTTCGATGCGCCGGTCGAGCCGATGGTAACGGACTTGGTTGGACATTAGTGTGTGGCCGTGGGACTTCAGTGCCTTGTGCGCCTCCACCATTTGCTCTGCCGAGAAGTTGCTGACGCCCGCATGGCGAATCAGTCCTTGGTCCAAAAGTCTCGCCATGGCTCGCATTTGGTCCCTAATGGAGGAGCGCGAAAAGGGCTGATGAATCTGATAGAGCGTAATCGGACGATGATGCAAGCGGCGCTGCCGCTCTCCGATGGTGGACTCCAAATTACGGGCAGAGCGCAGCAAGGGCCACCATTTTGTCGCAATGGCCACATCGCCGGGCTCAATCTTGAGCTCGTCGAGCGCATTCGCCAGCGCCTCTTCCGACTGTCCTTTTCCGTACACTTCCGCGGTGTCAAACCAATTGATGCCATGCCGATAGGCTTCCTCAACAATCGACAGCATTAAGGCCGGGTCAAGCCGAGGCCAAAACTTGCCGACCATTCCCTGCCCCTGACTAAACTGCCAGGTGCCCAAGCCAATCGGTGACAGGAGTATGTCGCTCGCACCAAGGCGGTAGCGCGGTGATTCCTCTTCCACATTCATCTTCATAGACCCATTATAATTCTTCTAAGGGGATTGTGAGCAGAGCCGAAATGTCATCCCAGCCATAGGCGCACTCATCCAAGGTGCGTTCTCCAATGGCGATAGGCGCAGTGGTGAGATAGGAGGCGCCGAGCCGCTCATAAAAATGGCGAGCGGGATTTTGAGCCAGTACCCAGACCATCATACGGGTTTGCCCTTCGGCCATAAACGAGGCGGCCAGCGTGCCCGTCAATCGGCGGCCAATCCCAGTGCCCTGCCACCCTTTGAGCAGATAAATGGCATAGAGTTCGGCCGGATAGGCGGGGATTTCGCTCCGGGCGGGTCCGCCGTCAATGAACCCCACGATGTAGCCTCCCAGCGTCGTCGCCACCCATGATTTCACACCGGGCTTGCGCAGCCGCGCTTCGCGCGAGGCAATGCGGTCGTCGAGGCGTTGGTCAAAGAATTCATCGAAGAAGGCAGGGGAAACAAGGTCCGCATAGGTGGTGCGCCACGACGCCGCATGAACCCGCGTGATTGCCTCGGCATCCTCGGGAACGGCAGCTCGAACGGAAAATTCTCGCGGGGCCATCCTCTTCACCTCGCCACCCATTATAACGCGGAAGCGGCGTATTCAACGGCTCATCTTGCTGGACCAATCACGCGTCCCCATTCCCTATTCGCGTTGCTCCTGGCCGTTCGTCGCAGTTTCGACGGCTCCGGTTGACGGCATGGGCTCACCAAATGCCGACTGCAATAGCTTGATGGGCAGCCGCGCCATCCCTTCCAATGCCCAGACCGCCTCATCGGCCCCCTGTGCCCAGGCCCCGCGAGACGACTGCAGCTGCCGCCGGACAGTGCGGAACGGTGATGCGACCATCGTATCCACATACCATAGTTCCTGGCGAACCGCCTGATTGAGCGAGTTGATCTGACCCATCGGGGGCTTGGGATGCTCGCGCATTGGCTTGACTGCATGTTTCTTGTCGTGGTGTTGCTGCTCGTGGTCCTCCATAAGCGTCCCTTCCTTGTGAAAAATTTGAGAAATCGGGCAAGCCATCTCCCGCATTAGACTCTCACCCCGGAATTCTTTCTATGCGCCGGAGGCAACCTTCGCTCGGTGGCGGCATAGGATGAACAGGAACCGCACCACAACGGGATTGGCCTGCGCTTTCCGTCTTCCAGACTTTTCCACGGCGAGGAGCGCATCCCCGTCCTCGATGCGCACGGGAGGAGAGATTCTGTGTTTCGAGAAATGCTGAAGTCCAAAATTCACCGAGCCACGGTCACCGAATCCAATCTCAACTATGTCGGCAGCCTGACCCTGGGATATGCCCTGTGCGAGGCGGCCGACATCCTGCCCAATGAGTTTGTCCACATCACCAACATCAACAATGGAACCCATTGGGTCACCTATGTGATCGAGGATCGGCAAAATCCCGGATCGCTGTGCCTCAACGGCACCGCTGCCCGGCATTTTCAACCCGGCGACCTCGTCATTGTCATGGCCTATGGTCATTACAGCATGGAGGAAATTCGGATGGGACTGTCGCCGCGTCTGGTCTACGTCGACGGCGACAACACCATCACCCGGGTTATGGCCGGAGAAACGCCCTTTACTTATGGCCCATCGGACGACTGATGAGGAATCTTTTCGGAGAGGCTATCCCTTGGGCATCGAACTTTTCAAACGGGGAGGCCGATCGCATGCCAGTTGTCGAAGTCAAAGTTCTTCCCATCGGTACCGATGAAGCCAGCATCTCCAGCTACGTGCAGGACTGCTTCGAGATTGCCGCATCAGCCATGGGTGTGGATAGCGTATTGACGCCGACGGCAACCCTGCTGGAAGGGGATTTGGACGACATTCTCCCGGTTGTGGAGGCCATGCACCAGTCGCCTTTTTACAGCGGGGTAGATCGGGTCATCACCACGGTCACCATCGATGACCGGCTGGATAAGCCGCTCGATATGGACACCATGGTGGAATCCGTATTGACAGACGATGTCTTGGGATAGAGCAAACGGGGGCCACGCCCCCGTTTGTCATGAAGCCGAGTCCTGAAGGCCGCCCTGCTGCAGGAGATACATTTTGTGATAGAGCCCCTTCTTGGACAACAATTCCTGATGAGTGCCCCGCTCGACCACCTCGCCATGATGAAGAACCAAAATCAAATCCGCGTCCTGAATCGTCGACAAGCGGTGTGCAATGGCAATGGTGGTGCGGCCGTGGCGCATTTTTTGCAGCACCGCCTGAATGGCATCTTCGGTTTCCGTATCAACGCTGGCCGTCGCCTCATCCAGCACCAAAATCACCGGATCATGCGCCATCGTGCGAGCGAATGAGATTAACTGGCGCTGCCCCGTGGAAAGCGTCGCCCCCCGCTCGCCAATCGGCGCATGATAGCCGCCCGGCAGCCGATCGATAAACTGATCCGCCTGGACAAACTCCGCCGCCTGACGCACGCTGTCGTCAGAAATGTGCTGATCGCCCAGACGAATGTTTGAGGTCACGTCCCCGACAAAGAGAAACGGATCTTGAAGCACGAGCCCCATCTTGGAGCGCAGTTCGTCATCGGAATATTGCCTCAAATCGACTCCGTCGATGGTAATGCGCCCCTTCACCACAGGGTAAAAGCGCATCAAAAGGTTGATTGTGGAACTCTTGCCGCTGCCGGTATGGCCCACCAGCGCGACGGTTTGGCCGGGCTTGGCGGTAAAGCTGATGTGCTTCAGGACTTCTTCGGTCCCGTCATAGGAGAAAGAAACATCCTCAAACCGCACTTCCCCTCGAGTGATGACAGGCTCTCCCTCACCTTCGGCCATGGGTCGCCGGGAGGGATTGTCTAAAATTTGAAACACCCGGCTGGCCGACACCATGGCCTGTTGAAAGGAATTGAGGCGCTGCAGCATGTTGTTGATGGGCTCAAAAAAGCGGCTCAAGTAGCTGACAAAGGCGTACAGCACGCCAATGTTGACCGCGCGACTGAATGACTCGCCGCCGAAATAGGCCAACACCAACATCAATGCGCCCAAATAAATGACCTCCGTCAACGGCCGCAGCAGAATCCCGTTGACTTGGGTGTTGCGGTATCGCACCTTGCGGTAGGACTCATTCAACTCACCAAACTCTTGCCGCAATCGAGGTTCCTGCCGCATGGCTTGAATGATGCTCATTCCCTGAAGCGACTCGTTCAGCTTGGCATTCAACAACGAAAGCCGTTGGCGCGCCGTATGGAACAAGGGACTACTCACCTTCTGATACATCCACATTACCGCCCCGATAACCGGCACCAGCACGAGGCAATAGAGCGCGAGCCGGACATTCAGGGCAAACATCGCCACCATGACGCCCACCAGGATGGTGATGTTTTGCACAAACGTGGACAGCACCGTCATGAACATGTCCAAGATGGCTTCCGTGTCGTTGGTGATGCGGGAGACCAAGACCCCGACCGGCGTCTGGTCAAAGAAGGAGAGCGCCAGTTGCTGCACCTTGTCGAAGAGGTCAACGCGGAGACGTTGAATGATGTCCAGAGCCAACATTTGAAACAGCAGCAGCTGCACCACATTGAATGCAGCTGTCAACAGCACCAACAGGAGATAGGCCGCCCCCAAATCGATGAGCCGCTGTTCGGGAAAATGGCGCGGAATAAGATATCGGTCCAAGAAGACCTTAATCAGAATGGGCTGCAGCACGTCGGTCGCCGTAGCCGCGCCGAGCAACAGCAACGCGAGCGCCAGCCTGAGCTTGTGGGGCATCATATAGCGCATCAGCCGCCAGAAGGTTCCTCGGCTAACCAGCGCGCCCTGGGACTCGAGAGATTCGATACTCATCCGACCTGCCCTCCTTGCTCCACCAATGCTTCTAATTGCTGACGCTGATACATGTCGTAATACCGGTCACCCAGCGCGATAAGCTCGGCGTGCGTGCCGCGCTCCACAATCCGTCCATGCTCCAGCACAATGATTTGGTCGGCATGCTCGACCGCGCTCAGACGGTGCGTGGCAACAAGAGTGGTGCGGCGATCCCGGTTGTTTTTCAAGGCGGACAGGATGGCAGCTTCCGTCCGGGCGTCCACCGCCGACAATGTGTCGTCCAACAACAGGATTTCAGCGTCCGCCAACAAAGCCCGCGCAATGGAGATGCGCTGCTTTTGGCCCCCCGAGAGAGTGACGCCGCGCTCGCCCACCACCGTGTCGTAGCCATCGGGAAAACGGAGAATGTCGTCATGAATGCTGGCGATGCGGGCGACCTCTTCCACGGCGTCCATCGAGGCGTCGGGCTTCTGAAAGGCAATATTCTCGCGAATCGTCATCGAGAATAGGAAGTCATCCTGCGGCGCATACGCGAGCGCTTGCCGCAACGCGTGCAGGCGCATCTGATAAATGGACGTGCCGCCAATGGTGATGTCGCCCTCATCAATATCAAATTCCCGCAGCAAGAGCCGCATCAGGGTGGTTTTGCCAGCCCCCGTACGTCCAACAATCCCAAGCGTCGATCCGGTCGGCACCGTCAGCGCAATGCGCTCCAGCACATGCCGCTCGCTCTCTGGATACTGAAAGGCGGGAATCTGAAACTGAATGTCGCCGGAAGGCACGCCCACGAGGGCATTGGGGGCATCCACCACCGTCGGTTGGATATTGAGCAAAGTTTGGATGCGATCGTACGATGCGCTGCCCCGTTCCACCACATTAAAGAGAAATCCGAAGGCCATCATCGGCCAGATGAGCTGGCCCAAATAGAGCGTAAAGGTGGTTAGGCTTCCCAAGTTCATGCGACCGTGCACCACAAACAGCGCGCCCACCGCCAAAGACAGGAAATAGGACACGCCAATGATGACGGAAATGGTCGGGTCGAAGAGCGAGTCAATTTTAGCGACCGCTACATTTTTGCTGACCACGTCCCGTGACAATTCGACAAAGTTCTGACGTTCCCACGCCTCTTGTCCGAACGCGCGGACCACCCGAACACCGGAAATGTACTCCTGCACCCGATCATTGATGTCCGAAAAGGCCTCCTGCGCAACCATGAACCGATCATGCAGCATGCGTCCGTAGCGCGAGATCACGAACGCCATGATCGGCAGCGGCAACAAGGAGATGACGGTCAGTTTCCAACTGATGGAGAGGGCCATGGTCGCTATGAGCACCGCTCCGCTGACCACGGCATCCACCATCATGAATACCCCGTCCCCGGCCGTCTCCTGGACCGCGTTCACATCGTTGGTGGCATGCGCCATCAAATCGCCGATCCGGTGATGGTGATAGAACTCAGGGGACAGTTGCGTAAAGTGGCGATACAAGCGATCCCGCAGTTCGGTGGCGAGGAGGATGGAGCCTCCGTACAGCCGGATCCGCCATAGATAGCGGAGCCCATAGGAAAGGAGAGCCACGGCCGCAATGAGCGCCAGCATCAGCACCAAGAACCCCACGGTCATGGCATGGCGCGTAAGGCGATTCACCACCATGCCCACCAATGCCGGTGGAACCAAGGAAATCAGGGATACGATGATCAGATAGAAAATTCCGGCGATGTATTGCCTTTGGTGGGCTTTGAAAAACCACATTAAATCTCGAAATACCCGCACAATAACAATCCTTTCAATAATCTGAAACCGGCCCATATAAGAAGGCTTTTTATTGTACTACACGAGAAGGGGTGATACAACCTTTACATGACTTTGACAAGCTGCAACGAGGCACTCGCATAACGGCGCTTGCCCTGATAGGCTAGGAATCGTTGACATTCTCGGAAGAGGAGAGACCCCAGAGATGCCGAAAGACGTGTACTTACAGCCGCACGCTCCGGACCCGGTGCTAGATCCCGGATTGGTGCTGTCCTTAACGCGCCGCCATATTCCCCGTGCCGATGCCGTGACCCAAGTGGACGAATCCGGCGGCGAAGCCCGCGTCTACGTAATCGACGATGGCATCATCGTGAAAACCCAGCGCCCACACCGGTTGCGCCCACGAACCAGCTTGGCGAAGGAGGTCGCTTTTCTTCAAGCGCTTCAGCCAAGCGGGGCGTCCGTCCCAGAAGTTTTGGGGTACGGGAAGGATGAATCCGTCGAATATACGGTCATGACACGCATCCCCGGCGTTGCGGTCGTCCATGCAAGTCTTGATGCGGAGGCCCGCCACAACATGCTGTTTGAACTAGGCCGAACCCTTCGCTCAATTCATGGCATCCCGCAAGAACCCCTGCGCGCCACCGCCCTCTTCCCTGTGGAGGACACCCCCGAGGCTTTTTCCGCCCACGTGTCCGAAGCGCTCGAGGATGCGGTCGCCCATCTTCGCGAGGCGGAGGCGCCTTGGGACATTCCTCACCTTTCGCCGGAACAGATCGCTCAGCTGGCCGTTGACGCTCTGCCCCGGACAACGCTTCGAGCAGCCGTCCATTCCAATCCGGGACCCACACATACCTTTGTTGATCCCATTTCCGGTGCATATGAAGGCCTTATCGACTTTGGCGACGCCTTTATCAGCCATCCTGCCTGGGATCTGCGCCGATGGAACCCGACCGAGCGTGAAGCACTACTGGCAGGATATCAAGCCGATGCGCCGCTCGACGCCGATTTCCTACAAACCTACCGCATCATTGCCATTGCCATGAACCTCGTCATGCTGACCTCCCAGAAACCACTGGTTCGACAGGCTGCACAAGCCGACCTCGTCGAGAACCTCAGGGCCTTGCAGTAAATCTCTGCTCTTCGACCGGCAACCCGGTCGAAGAGCCTTTTTAGAACACCGGCACCTCACTTTGAGATCGGA
>JAKAAL010000074.1 GCA_021802375.1 Bacillota bacterium
TGGGGAGATGTGATCGGTGGTCACCGAGTCGCCCAGGATGGCTAGTACCCGCGCGCCGCGAATGGAGTGGAGCTCGTGCTCGCCCGGCTCCCAGTCGGTAAAGAAGGGCGGCTCTTGGATATAGGTGGAGGCATGCTCCCATTGATACAATTGGCCTTGCGGGGCGCCCATCTGGTTCCACCGCGGGTTGGCATTAAAGACGGTTTCATATTGCTCTCGGAACATCTCGGGATGAATGGCCTCCTGCACCGTGGAGAAAATCTCCTCCGTGGTCGGCCAAATATCCTTGAGGTAGACCGGCCGTCCGTCCGACCCATGACCTAACGGCTCGGATTGCAGATCCAGGTCCACCGTGCCAGCTAAGGCGTACGCGACCACCAGAGGTGGGGAGGCCAAATAATTGGCCTTGACGAGAGCATGAATACGCCCTTCGAAATTACGGTTGCCGGATAAAACCGCGGCCACTGTCAAATCACCGTCGGAGATAGCCTTCGCGACGGCTTCCGGCAAGGGACCGCTGTTTCCGATGCAAGTGGTGCAGCCATAACCGACGACTTCAAAGCCCAGTTGGTTCAGATAGGGCATCAGGCCAGCTCGCTTCAAATAGGCCGTGACGACACGAGATCCGGGCGCCAAACTCGTCTTTACATACTTGGGAGGCGTCAGGCCGCGCTCGGCGGCCCTCTTGGCCAAAAGTCCCGCCCCAATCATCACCATGGGGTTCGAGGTGTTGGTACAGCTGGTGATGGCGGCAATAACCACCGCACCCTGCTTGAGCGTCTCTTCGGTGCCATCGGGGTGATGGACGATGGCGCTCTTGTGCGTGTCCGCCTCGGAAAGACCAAAGCCGCGCTGCGCCACGGGCGCAGTTAACGCGGATTCAAAGGTCGGCTTCATCGAAGACAGCGGCACACGGTCCTGGGGACGCTTAGGACCCGCCAAACTCGGCTCCACGGAGCTGAGATCCAACTCCAGCACATCACTGAAGACGGGATCGGGCGTGTTGTCAGTGCGGAATAAGCCTTGTTCCTTCATATACCATTCGACCAAGGCGACGTGTTCGGCGCTGCGGCCCGTCTCACGCATGTAGCGCAAAGTTTCTTCGTCCACAGGGAAGAATCCCATGGTGGCGCCGTATTCAGGCGCCATGTTGGCAATGGTGGCGCGGTCCGCCAAACTCATGTGGGTGAGGCCTGGGCCGAAATACTCGACGAACTTGCCCACGACGCCGTGCTGACGCAAACGCTGGGTAATGGTCAAGGCCAGGTCGGTCGCCGTGGCGCCTTCGCGCAGCCGGCCGGTGAGCTTGAATCCGACCACGTCCGGCGTTACGAAATAGAGCGGTTGTCCCAGCATGTTGGCTTCTGCCTCAATACCGCCGACGCCCCATCCCAGCACGCCCAGACCATTAATCATGGTGGTGTGTGAGTCGGTGCCCACGACAGAGTCGGGGAACACCACGGTTTCGCCGTTGCGGGTGCGCGATGCCACGACTGAGGCCAAATATTCCAGATTGACTTGGTGCACAATCCCGGTGGCCGGCGGAACCACGCGGAAATTGTCAAAGGATTTCTGCGCCCAGTTCAAAAACCGGTAGCGCTCATGATTACGTTCAAATTCGCGATCCATGTTGAAGTCCAAGGCCTTTAGCTGGCCGAACTGGTCCACCTGCACCGAGTGGTCGATGACCAAATCGACCGGCACCAAGGGATTGATTCGCTTGGGATCGCGGTGGTGGCGCTCCATGACGGAGCGCAGGGCAGCCAAGTCCACGACGGCCGGCACTCCCGTGAAGTCCTGCAAAACAACGCGGGCGGGCTTGAAGGGGATCTCGCGCTGACTGGGCGCATCGGGCGACCAGCGCGCCAGCGCCTCCACGTCCTCCGGATTTATTTGGTAGTTGTCCACCTGACGCAGCAGGGATTCCAGCAAAACTTTGATGGAGAAGGGCAAACGATCGATGGCAGCGCCATTGAGGTCCTGAAGGGCGCTGAGGCGATAGTAGACGACGGAGCGGCCTTCGACCTCTTGCGTGGCGCGTGCGCCAAATGGATCGAGTTGAGCGGTCAAACTGTTCACCTCGCTTAAGATGTCGCATCAATTCCATCATCTATTGTAAACCTTGCACGACCCCATGGCGATTCCGGTTTGTCAGAAACGATCTGTTATAATCGCGGGAGGACTCGTGATCGAGTATTGTGCGGAAAAGACTTGAAGGAGACATCATGGCCCAAGCACCTATCGAAGAAATCAACCGCGGGCGCACGTTTGCCATTATTTCGCATCCTGACGCCGGGAAAACTACGTTGACTGAAAAGCTGCTTTTATTCGGCGGCGCCATTCGCGAGGCGGGCGCCGTCAAGGCGCGCCGGGCTCAGCAGCATGCTCGTTCTGACTGGATGGAAATTGAGCGGCAGCGAGGCATCTCCGTGACATCCACGGTGTTGCAATTTGCCTATAAAGGGTTTCGCATCAACTTGCTCGACACCCCCGGGCACCAAGACTTCAGCGAAGACACCTACCGTACGCTTCTGGCGGCCGATAGTGTGGTGATGGTGTTGGATGCGGCCAAAGGTGTCGAAGAGCAGACCATCAAGCTGTATCAAGTGGCGCGGCGCCGACAGGTTCCGGTGTTTACTTTTGTCAACAAGCTGGACCGCGAAGCGCGGGAGCCGTGGGAGATACTGGAGGAGATCGAACGTATTTTAGGGATCTCCACCTATGCCATGAACTGGCCGGTGGGCATGGGGCAAGGCTTTCAAGGACTGTACGATCGCAAGGCGGGGATGTTCGAACGGTTTAATCGGCAGAATCGTGAGTTTACGCGCCTTCCCCTGTCACAGGCAGGATTGGACAGCCATGACTCGGCCCATCTGCAGGAAGACTTGGAATTACTGGACGGGGCCGGCGAAGCCTTCGATCCGACGCTTGTGACAGAGGGGCTCCTGACGCCCGTATACTTTGGGAGCGCCATGGCAAATTTTGGCGTGGAGACATTTTTAAACGGTTACCTCGATTTGGCCCCGGGTCCGCGACCGCGGGAGAGTATCGAGGGTACCGTTCAACCGGAAGCCCCGTTCTTCTCCGGCTTTGTGTTCAAGATCCAGGCCAACATGAACCCGGCCCACCGCGATCGCGTGGCATTTCTAAGAATTTGCTCGGGGCACTTTGAGCGCAACATGCCCGTTCAACACACGCGCACCGGGCGCACTATCCGTCTGGCTCAACCGCAGCAATTCATGGCGCAAGACCGAGCCCTCATTGACGAAGCCTATCCAGGAGATGTCATCGGCATCCATGATACCGGCCTCTTGTACATCGGAGACACCTTGAGCGAGGTTTCCAAACTCACCTTCACCGGGTTTCCGCGCTTTTCGCCCGAACACTTTGCAGAGGTCGAGCTCAAATACACTCTCAAGCACAAGCAATATCAGCGCGGACTGGATGAGTTGGTGCAAGAAGGGCTCTTGCAGCGCTTTCGTCCGGACGATCAGGGGCCGCAGGTTTATCTCGGCGTGGTCGGACCGCTGCAGTTCGACGTGCTGACCTACCGCCTCAAGAGCGAGTACGGTGTGGAGGTCAGCCTTCGCACGCTCAGCTATACGATGGCCCGCTGGGTGGTTGAGGGTCCGGAGGCCTTTGAATTCGGTCGGTTTGACCGGGTACGGCTGGTCATCGATGATGATGGCCAACGCGTTTTGCTCGTGGAGGATGAGCGGACCCTGGAGCGCCTGGTGGAACGTTATCCCAGTCTCACAGTGGCCGAAAGCTCACCTATCCGACACGCCGAGTCCTCCGCCTCACCGTCTTAATTCCGAGGCCTGACTTATGGTAACCTAGATTCGTTGCGGCCCGGTTCAACGGGCTCATCGAAGAGGAGGGTCACCATGGAATATCGTCGCTTGGGACGAGCAGGCATTCAGGTTTCCGCCATCGCCTTGGGCAGTTGGCTTACATACGGCACCGTGACGGAGCAGGAGACGGCCAAGGCATGTGTCCATGAAGCATTCGAACAAGGGATTAATCACTTTGACTGCGCCAACGTGTACGGCAGTGAGCCGCACGCGGCCGAACGGTTTTTGGCCGAGGCGCTGGCTCCGTATCGACGCAGCGAGTACGTGCTGACGACCAAGGCCTATTGGCCCATTAGCCCCAAGCCCAACCAGGGCGGTCTCTCCCGCAAGCACATTTTTGACCAGGTGGAGACGAGCTTGAAGGCCCTCAACACCGACTATGTCGACATCTTCTACTGCCATCGGGCGGATCCCAACACCGAGATGGAGGAGACGCTCCGGGCCATCGACGACTTGGTGCGGCAGGGCAAGGTGCTCTACGGCGGCATCAGCGAATGGCAGCCAGCCCAAATTGCCGAAGCGCTGACCGTGCAGGAGGCGCTGAAACTGAATCCGCTGCGTGCCAGCCAACCGGTCTACAACTTGTTGAACCGCTACATTGAAGCTGGCGTTCTGCCGGTGTGCGAAAGCGCCGGCATTGGCTTGGTGGTGTTCTCGCCCCTCGCCCAAGGCCTTTTGACGGGTAAGTACCGGAAGGGACAGGCCGTTCCCGAAGGGTCTCGAGCCAGCGTCGCCAAGGTCAGCGGGTCTATGCAGCGCCTGATGAACGACGAGACTTTGGACACGATTGAGAAGCTCCTGACGGTGGCTCAGGATCTCAACATCAGCTTAAGCCAACTGGCCCTGGCTTGGATTCTGCGTCAACCCGCTGTTTCCAGCGCCCTGATTGGCGCCTCCAAGCCCGAGCAGATCAAAGAGAACGTCAAGGCATTGGACGTCAAGCTGTCTCAGGAGACCCTGGATCGCATCGAGACAATCTTGGCATAGTTGGGTCAACCCTCGCTTATCCATATACCGGGGGCGAGGCGAGATGCGATGGCGACGATGGATCCGGTGGCCGGGCATATCGGCACCGGATCCGCTGTTTTTGCGATATGTTGGGCGGGTTCCCAATTGGCGAATCGTCCTAGCGACAGTGGTGGGCGGTTTGATGGTGCTGGTGATGGGGCACGCGGCGCATTCCAGCGCCATCGGCTATGGGTATGGCGGGGCCCTGTTTGTGCTCCTCAGTTGGCCCTTGATGCGCGCGGTGGTGCGTTCCCTGGTTTGGACCGACAGCACCATTTGGCAGACCATTCTGCTGGTGATCGCCAGCCTGGCGATGGGCACCGTGGGGGACAAAATGCTGGGGTTCAATCCGCAGGCCAGCAAGATTCACCAAATTACCTGGCCGCAAGGGCAACACATGTTGTGGCAATTTCCGTTGGTGCTGCCCGTCGAGAATCTCATCCTCCTCGGCGGACTCATTGCGGTATGGCAACTGGTGCGGCCCAAGACAGCCTTTGAGCGGCTGATGGTGGCTGTGGTGGCAGCCTTTGTGTTTGGGCTCTGGCACGTACCAGCGTGGGGCGGGTGGACCATGCTGGTGATCGGCCTCACGGTGCTGCCCTGGACGCTCTACTTGCTGGCCACTGGGGATATGATGGTTCCGGTTTTGGCTCATATCGTGATGGACACTCTAGCGGTGTTGGGGACGGCCGCACCGGCCGAATCGCTGACCCGCAAGATGGCCGATCCGGTGTTGCTCCTGTTGTTGTTGGGACTGGGGCTGATGTGGTCCTTGTACCGGGAGTGGGGAGATCGCCGTCACCGCAATTCCTAACCCTGCAATGTCGTATGATGGAAGCAGGGGGGATGTGTGGTGATGGGAAGCTGGGAAATCTCCGCCAAGGGCGTTGGCTTCTATCAGAATCGGGTCCTGTTGATGGCCAACGACCGCCAGGAATGGGAACTTCCGGGCGGGCGCATTGAAGTCGGGGAACGTCCAGAAGATGCGGTGGCGCGCGAATGGCGAGAAGAGACCGGGATTGCTGTGACGGCAGGCCCGGTCCTGGATGCCGGTTTTTTCGCGCCCACTGCGGCCAAAACCGTCATGCTGCTGATCTACCAGTTAGACCCATTGGGCACCGACCAGGTCACGTTATCGGATGAGCACCAAGGTCACCTGTGGGCGCCGCTGGATGACTTGCCGGTCACCCTGCCAGCCGTCTATCAGCGTGCCATTCAACGGGCGCGAAGCCTTCCGCCTCTCGAATATCGCGTGTTGGAGACCCTCCAAAGGCGGCTTTTGCACGATCAGGGCCAGCGGATGGTGCGGCTCTACTCGACGGGGGTGCCGCGGATTGGCGTAGGGGAGGACCGCTCATGAATGCACGAGCTTTGCATGAAGCGTTTAGACGCGGACAGCGGAACCCGGTCGACGTTTTAGAGGAACGCGTGCCGTTGATCGGCCCCTGGCAGGAGCGCACGCATCTCTTTGTGGATTGGGACCTGGACCGTGCGAGGAAAGCGGCCGAAGCCTCGTGGGGTCGATATCAAGACGGTACCTTCCAATCCGAGTGGGACGGCATCCTGGTTGGATTGAAAGATTTAATCGATGTCGAGGGGCAGAGGACCAGCGCGGGTTCTGGGCTCCGTCTTCAGCATCGGGCTGATCGCGATGCCGCGGTCACCCGTCGGCTTCGGGAGGCCGGGGCGTTATATGAACTGGGCAAGCTGAATTTGCATGAATTTGCCTACGGCCCGACGGGCGCCAGCTCATATTTCGGTCCCGTCGGCAACCCCTGGGATCCGGAAAGGATGTCAGGCGGATCCAGCAGCGGATCGGCGGTGGCGGTGGCCTCCGGCATTGTGCGGGGGGCTCTCGGCACCGATACCGGCGGGTCCGTCCGCATTCCCGCCGCTCTGAGCGGCATCTCGGGGCTTAAGCCGACCTACGGTGTCATCAGTACCGAGGGCGTCGTCCCCCTGTCGTGGTCGCTCGATCATGTCGGGCCTATGGCCCGCACTGTCGATGACGTGCAGAGCCTGTGGCATCTTTTGACAGGGCACGCCGGGGTTGCACCGCCCGGACGGAGACCCCGGGTATTTTGGCCGGAGGCGAGCCAGATCTTCTGTTACGACAAAGAACTGGACACCCACGTGCAAGAAACCATCAGGAAGATTCTCGGGGCGTTGGATGCCGAGGTCACGCGCGGGCCTTTGATGGACTTGGAGGAGATTTGGCTGGCTCAGTCCATCATCATTGGCTCGGAGGCGCTTAGCTATCACTGGGGCAACCTCTCGGAGCGCGCCCAGGACTATCAGCCTGATGTGCGGGAGCGGCTCACCCAGGGGGGCGCACATTTGGCGGTGGAATATTTAGCCGCCCTGCGCTGGCGCCAAGAGACAGCCCGGCGATATGATGCCTGGTTTCAGGCCTACGACTGGATGATTCTGCCCACCGTGCCCGTCGTGGCGCCCTATCTTACCGATACCGCAGTGACGAATCCAGCCGGGGCGTCGGAAGACGTGCGAGCGGTGTTGACACGATTCACGGCACCGTTCAATTTCTTGGGGATTCCGGCGTTGTCGCTGCCATTTGGCCTTTTCCGGGGCCTGCCTGTCGGCATCCAACTGGTGGCTCCGCGCGGCCAGGATGACTGGCTGCTGGCTTGGGGCCAAGACATCCAGAGGCGGTTTCCGGACAGCATGGCGGTTCCACCGGGCGCGCTTGCATAATTCCAAGCCTAGTTCAAAAGCTACAAGATTATGCGATGGACCAAACTGCCGTGGGATACTCTGGAAGAGTGGGGGATTAGTCTCCAAGTGGCGAAAACCGCCTTGGCGGCGGCTTTCGCCTGGGCCTTGGCGGGGTGGCTGTTCCACGCCCCGCGGCCGTATTTTGCCCCGCTGGCTGCCATCCTGTCCGTGCAGGCCACGATCGCCGAGTCTCTGTCCCGGGGGATCCAACGGATATTCGGGGTCATGGGTGGAATTATGCTGGCGATCTTGTTCACCCATTGGCTGGGACTTCATGCATGGTCGCTGGCGGTATTAGTCTTTATTGCGATGGCACTCGCAACGCGGCTTCATTTGGGAGCCCAAGGCATTCCCCAAGTGGCTGTCACTGCCTTGATGGTGTGGGCGGTCGGATCCCAGGTGAAGGGGTATGCCTGGTACCGGGCCCTGGAAACAGCTGTGGGCGCCGTGGTTGCGGCGGGGGTGTCAGCGCTGCTGTGGCCGCCTGATTTTACACCGGATGCAGCGGAAAGTTTGAGACTTTTGGCGCTGGGACTGGCGGACGTGATGCACGGCATCGCGGAAGACTTGAGGAGCGGGATGGATCCGGAAGAGGCCAACCGTCACCTCAAAAGGGCCCGGGCCATCGACGCTGGGCTTTTCCGGGCGCGTCGGGCCATGAAGAGAGCTGAGACCAGTCTGCGATGGAATCCCTGGCACCGCGGGGCGCGCGGACGTCTGAAGGAGTTGCGGCACGCGGTCGGAGTGCTGGATCATTCGGTCATCCAGGTGCGTGGCATTGCCCGCACTTTGTTCGTCACTTTAGACCGAGACGTGAGTCAACCCTCCGGCGCGCTGCCGCCCCTGTTGGGGCGGGGGTTGGCCGACGTTTTGACGGTGATGGGGGAGGCCCTGAAGAGCTACGCCTATCTTATCCAGGCCCAGGACCAGCATGCTGCCATACGCTTGGAGGAGTTGCTAAAAGAAGCTCACGGCATGCGTCATCAGTTGATTCAGCACGCAGGCCGCCTCCTCAATGAGGATGGCGGCCGATTCCTAGATATTGCAGCGGTGTTGGTGGATCTCGATAAGATGAGTCAGGATTTGGTCGTCAGTGCCCGACTCATCATCCCCATCGTCCGCATCATTTCTTAGTGGTGGGAGGTTTGATATCGGTTCTTGGCCTCTTCCAGGACTTTCAAGGCCTCAGCTTGTCCCTTCCACCCGCCGATGTGGGTTTCCTTGTTCTCCAACTGCTTGTAGGTCTCGAAGAAATGGGGAATTTCCTTGCGGACGTGCGGATTGACATCGTCCAGGCTCTGCACATGCTTGAAACGCGGGTCATCCGCCGCCACGCCCAACAGTTTGGTGTCCACGCCCTTTTCGTCCGACATCTCCAGCATGCCCAGGATGCGCGCGCTGATGATGCAGCCGGGAAAGGTCGGGAAGGTGCTCAGCACCAGGACGTCAATGGGGTCATCGTCCTCGCCCAACGTATGTTCAATAAAGCCATACTCGGCCGGGTAATGCATGGGCGAGTGCAGAACGCGGTCCAACCGTACGCGGCCCGTTTCATGGTCCACTTCATACTTGTTTTGACTGCCTTGGGGGATCTCAATCACCACGTCAACCTTCAAAGGGAAACCTCCTTCGTCGCTGTGCACCGGCTGCGGGGCTCTATGCCCGCCGCTCTCGTGCATCATTCTCGTTGATTCCCGAAAGAAAATCAATGATGGGAGGTCAGCGGGCCAAACATTTGCTATCATCCTCTAGCAGGAAAAGGAGACCGCCGCCGCATGATTAGAGAACCCGAAACCACAGAAACCCTCACCCCCGCTACCCGCTGGCTGGTGTTAACGTTTGCCGGCTCGACCACGGCCAGCGCGATTGCCTCGACCTTTGTGAACCTGTTCGTGTTTGTGGTGTCCGGTCAATTGGCCTCGTTGGCCCTCTTTAATGGGGCTTACTTTTTCTCCCTGACGTTTGTCTTCTATTTCACAGGATACGTGTTTCGCCGCGCGTCGCCGCTGGTTCCCTACCGATGGGGATTGGTGATGACGGCGGCCTTTTATGGCATTCTGCTGCTGCTAGTGCACCACGCCGCCCATTATATATTGGTGCTGGGGTTGATCCAGGGGGTTTCGCAGGGATTTTTCTGGTTCGGAGCCAACCTCATGACCTTTGATACCGTCGCTCCATCCCAGCGCATCCGCTTCTACGGCATTAACTCCGCCGTGGGAAGTGTCGCCGGCATTGCCGGACCGCTGGCTGGAGGCGCCCTGGTGGGACTGATGCCGGGTTTGACCGGCTACCTCATGGTATTCGCGTTGGCTCTGGCCGTGTATGCGGCCACCTTCGCCATTTCCTTCTCAGTGCCGGAAGGCCCGCCGTTGGGGAATGAGCCGCTCCGGCTCAGCTTCGCCTTGCACCGCACGATTTCACTCTGGAAAGAAGCCATAGAGACGCTTTGGGTGCGCGGCACTCGAGAGGCCATGTCAGGGCTGGCGGGCGTGTTTTTGGTCTATATCGCCACCAGAAGTGCCGTGGTAGTGGGGATATACAGCAGCGTGAGCGCCGGGATGCGCATGCTCGGAGCCCTGGCGGTGAGCCGATGGGTTAAGCCGGGTTCCCGTCCACGATCTATGTGGATGGGCGTGATCGGGATGACCACGGGCGGCGTTTTTCTGTTCCTGCTGCGCCTCGGCTGGATTTGGGTCTTTGTGTATGCGGTCATTGCGTCATTCAGCATGCCTTGGTTTACTATTCCCAACGAAGCGATTCCTCTGGACGTCATGGACCAGGATCCCCAAGTCACCCACCACCGGGTGGCCTTCATGCTGTCTCGGGAGATGAGTTTAAATGGCGGCCGGCTCCTCAGCATGGTGGTGTTGATGGGGCTCTATGCTTTTCAGCAGTCGCCCGACATGTTGGTGGTGATGGTGGTGGCCACCTCGTTGGCTCAGGGGTGGGTGTCGTGGATGGGCTCCCGCATTTGGGGCCAGCTTGCGGCGGCCGAGCGATCGCGCTGAATCGGGCATCCTAAAGACAGCCTTTGCTTAAATTGGGGCATGGTCTGATAAGCTCGGATATGATGGGTGGAGAAGAAGGAGGGGACCGATGCAGAGGCGCTGGGCGAATGTTTCGTTGGTCGGGTTGGCCCTGC